>NZ_KV821092.1:0-544 GCF_001815595.1 Staphylococcus sp. HMSC070D05
CTTATAACCTACGGTATGTTTATAAAAGATAAAACTAAAAAATATAAAAGCGACATCTTTAACACTCAAAATTGGGATTATGACGAAATTAACGATGAATATATTTGTCCAAACAATAAGCGATTGGGTTTTAAAAGATATGCCTATCGCCATGATAAATATGGGTTTAAGAGAGATTTCAAATTATATGAATGTGATGATTGTTCAGAATGTCCTCTGAGACACCAATGCATGAAATACAATTCAAAAACGAATAAAAAAATAATGAAAAATTATAATTGGGAATATTTTAAAGCCCAAATTAATAAAAAGCTTTCAGAACCAAAAATAAAAACCATCTACAGTCAAAGAAAAATTGATGTGGAGCCTGTTTTTGGATTTATGAAGGCTATTTTGGGTTTCACTCGAATGTCCGTTCGAGGGATAAATAAAGCCAAAAGAGAACTAGGATTTGTGCTAATGGCACTTAATATAAGAAAAGTAACAGCTCAACGAGCTGAAAATATTCAAAAAAAATATAAAAAAGACAATTTCTATATTATTT
>NZ_KV821093.1:0-14133 GCF_001815595.1 Staphylococcus sp. HMSC070D05
TATTAAGTTCCCATTTTAAGGGTTCAGTGCCAATTCAACATACATTCTTTTATCTTCCTTTTTTACATTATTGTTTATTCTTAATTAATTTGTATAGAGCTTGTTGTGCTAATTGATTTGCTTCTTTATTTTTATCTCTTGGAACCCATTTTATAAATAGTAAATCAAAACTTGCTTCTAAAATCTCCATATTTTCAAAAAATGGTTTAAAACGTGCATTTTTTACATAACCTTGATTCACGCTATCTTCTATCAATTTAGAATCTGTATGCAATAAAGCATTTGAAACATTTAATTCACGAGCATGCTCTAACGCATGAATGAATGCAGACCATTCAGCACTATGGTTATCCAAATCTCCTAAATCATGTGTATAAGTATATTTAATATCATTTTCTTTAATTACTATCCCACACGTACTACGTCCTGGATTGCCGCTCGTCGCAGCATCAAAAAATATTTTAGCCATTAAAAACACCTCTAATTTAAGCATTAATTAAACACTATTTCTCTATTTAAAAATAGCATATTGCTTAGTAAACCTAAACAATATGCATGTATGATTGTTTTAATAACCTTCGTCTAATTTTTGAATGTTTCCTTTTCGATAGAATGACTTCGCAATATAACCAAATGGAACGTTGAAAATCGTTGAGACTAATTTTAAAACATACGTAGTAATAAAGATTTCAAATACAACCCCTGCAGGCAATGTACCAATAAATGCGATAGTTACAAATAATGCAGTATCAATAATTGAACTTAATGCCGTACTTCCATAAGCTCTAATAATAAATGTTTTATCTGATTGGAAAACTTTTTTTATCATTGAAAAGATGAACACATCTACATGTTGCCCTATGATATAAGCAATAATTGAACCTAAAGCAATTCTCGGCACTAAATCAAAAATCGTAGATAATGCTTTTTGAGATATATCTTCTGGTGCAGGTATAAAATGTAATGACATTTGCATTACAATTATCATAACAAGAGTTGATGAGAAGCCTAACCATACAGCACGTTTAGCAACTTTTCGTCCATAAATATCATTTAAAATATCTGTAGCTAGATAGATAGAAGCAAACATTACATTACCTAGAGTTGCTGAGATTCCAAAAATATCAACCGTTTTGATGACTTGGATATTAGCAATAATTGTACCGATAGCTACCCAAGCGATAAGACCTTGTTTACCAAAACAACGATACATTAAAACCATTAAAATAAATGTTACAAAAAAAGTAGCAATGCCAAAAAATTCATTATACATCATTTATCCTCCTAAATTTTGATAATGCGGGTGTTTAGAAACCGCTAAGCAACTCTAATATTTTATAGTAAAAGTAATTCAAATTCAATACTCATTAATCAATTCATATTATAAATAATAAAAAATAAAATCGATTATTTTAAAATGATTATCATATAAGTTATAATAACTCCATATCTATAAAATTAAGCATAAGGAGTGAAAGTTATACTTACACATTCCGAACAAAACGCAATAGAAAAAATTGATGAATTAATGAATACTTATTGTGATAAATGTTTACTGAAAACACACATTAGAAAAACCGAAGGAAAAACACAAGCACATCATTTTTGTATTTCTGAATGTTCAATAGGTAAACAAATTAAGCAATTAGGCAATGAACTTCAATAGGAGGAATTTTATGCATATAAAGTCAATTGAAGACACACCAAATTATAATACGATTAAAATTAATTTAAGTGAAAAACGTAAAGATAATCAATCGAATACGTATACATCTGCTCAAGATGGTCAACCTGATTTTATTAATCGATTATTTGATATCGAAGGAGTAAAGTCAGTTTTTTATGTCATGGATTTTATTTCAGTAGATAAAGAGGAATATGCCAATTGGGATGTTCTTGTACCTAAAATTGAAGACACATTTTAATTTTAGGAGGAATAGTAGTGGAAATATTAAAAATTGAACCCACACCAAGCCCAAATACAATGAAAATCGTTTTAAGTGAAAAGCGTGCTGATAATCAGTCGAACACATATACAGAAATCAAAACATCTCAACCTGATTTTATTAATGACTTATTACAAATTAAAGATGTTAAATCTATATTTCATGTAATCGACTTTCTAGCTATTGATAAGTATCCGAAAGCAAATTGGGAAGAGGTATTACCTCAAATTACTGCATCACTTCAAAAAGAGGAAACGATTAGTCAATCATCTCAGCTTGATGAACACTATGGCGAAGTGAAAGCAGAGATACTCACTTTTAAAAATATCCCATACCAAATTAAATTAACAAATGCTCATGAAGAAGTACGTAAACAACTACCTGATATCTTTGTTAATAGTATGCTTAAAGCACAAGAAGATGATGATAATGTGATCTTTCTTAGAAAATGGAAAGCGCTTGGTTTACGTTATGGAGAACTTCCCTTAGTTATGGAAGAAGTTTATGAAGAAATTATTGCATTATATCCAAAAAGTCGATTGGAACAATTAGTCGTTCAAGCTTTATCTACACAAGCGAAAAGTATATCTCATTTTTATCAACATGTTTCATACGAGGAGTACTTGAATGAATCAGACTGGAAAGTACGTCTCAGAATGTTAACAGAATTTCCAACACCAACACTTGAAGATATTCCACTCTTAGAGCAAGCCTTAAATGAAAATAAGTTACCATTAAGACGTCAAGCGATTGTTTTATTTGGTATGATTAAAAGTAAAGAAATATTGCCATATTTGTATAAAGGATTAAATGATAAGAATCCCGCTATTCGACGTACAGCTGGAGACTGTATCAGTGATTTAGGTTATAAAGAAGCTTTGCCAGAAATGGAAAAAGCACTTGATGATCCACAAAAAATTGTTCGTTGGAGAGCTGCAATGTTTTTATTTGAAGAAGGTGGCAAAGCGCAACTAGCATCTCTAAGAGCGCATGCAAACGACGATGCTTATGAAGTAAAACTTCAAGTGGAAATGGCAATTTCTAGAATTGAAAATGACGATGAAGCATTAGGTTCCGTATGGAAACAAATTGCTAATCGTAATAAACATTAAAGGAGTTTTTTATATGAATCCGTATGAACAATATATGCATGAACTAGCACAACAAATGCGTTCTGAATTAACTAATAATGGTTTTACAAGTTTAGAATCAAGTGAAGATGTATCAAACTATATGAATAATGTTAAAGATGACGAAACAACATTTGTTGTTATTAATTCTACATGCGGTTGTGCTGCTGGTTTAGCAAGACCTGCCGCTGTAGCAGTTGTTGATCAAAATGATAAAAAGCCAACACATAAAGTCACAGTGTTCGCAGGACAAGATAAAGAAGCAACGCAAACAATGCGCGATTATATCCAACAAGTACCTTCAAGCCCTTCGTATGCTTTATTTAAAGGTACAGAATTAAAACATTTTATTCCGCGTGAACATATTGAAGGTAGAGATATTCAAGATATTTGTATGGATATTAAAGATGCTTTCGATGAAAATTGTTAATATGATTAGATTCATTTAATCTATCTTAATATGCATCTCCAATAATAAATGATCAAACTGAGATCATTTATTATTGGAGATTTTTAAATATAAAAATGTTTTGAAATAATATATACTCAATAATATAATTCATTCAATATCTTTCTATTTTCTAGTATAATGATAATTAATATAAAATTTAGGAGAGATGTACATATGCTCAATCTTTTTGATTCGGCGTATCACGCTTTATGCAATGACATTTTAGAAATTGGTAATCAACGTGATGATAGAACACATACAGGTACCATTTCTAAATTCGGACATCAAATCCGCTTCGATTTAACGAAGGGATTCCCCTTACTCACTACAAAAAAAATATCTTTCAAACTTATTGCTACTGAGTTATTGTGGTTTATAAAAGGAGATACTAATATTCAGTATTTATTAAAATATAATAATAATATTTGGAATGAATGGGCTTTTGAAAAGTATATTCAATCTGAAGATTATCATGGTCCAGATATGACAAATTTTGGACATCGTTCTCAAGAAGATGAAAATTTCAATAAAATGTATCAACAGGAAATGAAAAAATTTAAAGAGAAAGTGTTGAATGATGATACTTTTGCTAAAAAATATGGTGATTTAGGAAATGTTTATGGAAAACAATGGCGTGATTGGGTAGATCAATATGGTAATCATTTCGATCAGCTTAAAACAGTTATTCAGCAAATTAAGACAAATCCTAATTCGAGAAGACACATTGTTTCAGCATGGAATCCGACTGAAATTGATAGTATGGCATTACCACCATGTCATACAATGTTTCAGTTCTACGTACAAGATGGCAAATTAAGTTGTCAACTTTATCAACGTAGTGCAGATATTTTCCTAGGTGTACCTTTTAATATTGCAAGTTATGCATTACTTACGCATTTAATTGCTAAAGAATGTAATTTAGAAGTTGGAGAATTCATTCATACTTTTGGAGATGCACATATTTATTCTAATCACATAGAAGCAATTAAGACTCAACTTTCTAGAGAAAGTTTTGCACCTCCTACATTAAAAATAAACTCTGAACAATCAATCTTTGATATTAATTATGAAGATTTAGAACTTGTAGATTATCAATCTCATCCAGCAATTAAAGCGCCCATTGCTGTGTAATCTATCTTTAATTAAAAATAAACTAAAAGGGGATATGATAAATGACCTTATCAATTTTAGTGGCACATGATCAACAACGTGTCATTGGTTATAAAAATGCTCTACCATGGCATATTCCAAATGATTTAAAACATGTAAAACAACTCTCAACTGGCCATACACTTGTAATGGGTAGAAAAACATTTGAATCTATTGGCAAACCATTACCAAATAGAAAAAATGTAGTTTTAACTCGTGATAACAATTTTAAACCTGACGGCGTTGAAGTGATTCACACAATAGATGATATCTACAACTTAGAGGGTCATGTTTTTATTTTCGGTGGCCAAACATTATTTGACGTAATGATTGATAAAGTTGACGATATGTATATCACTGTAGTAGACGGAAAACATCAAGGTGATACATTTTTCCCTCCCTACACATTTGAAGATTGGACGGTTGCATCTTCTGAAGAGGGTCAACTTGATGAAAAAAATACTATTCCACATACTTTTTTACATTTAGTACGAAAATAAAATAAACTAAGAGGAGAAATTATGACTAAACAAGTAATCGTTACAGACTCTACCTCAGATTTATCAGCTGAATATTTAAATCAACATAACATACATGTTGTTCCATTAAATTTAACCATTGATAAAGAATCATTTGTAGATCAAGTAGATATCTCATCTGAGGAGTACATTAAACGTATTGAAGAAAACGCTGACGTCAAAACGAGTCAGCCATCAATTGGTAAATTTATTGAATTATATGAACAACTTGATAATGACAATGACGATGTAGAAATCTTTAGTATTCATATGTCTTCAGGATTAAGTGGAACATATCAGACTGCTTTACAAGCGAGCAATATGGTTGAAGCAAAAGTAAATGTGATTGATTCAAAATCAATTTCATTTGGATTAGCATACCAAATTCAACGTTTAGTAGAACTTGTAAATACTAATCTTTCAAGTATAGAAATTATTAAACATATTTCAGACTTGCAGAAAAATATTAAACTATTTGTTGTTATTGGCCAACTCAATCAATTAATTAAAGGTGGACGCATCAGTAAAACAAAAGGTTTAATCGGAAATATAATGAAAATAAAACCGATAGGAACACTTAGAGAGGGATATTTAGAAATCGTACATAATTCTCGTACTCAAAATTCTAGTATACAATATCTAAAAAAAGAAATTGCTAAATTTATTGAAAATCATACTATCCAATCGATTGGTATTGCACATGCAAATACGATTGAATTCGTTGAAAAAATAAAAAATCAATTTAATGAAGCATTTGGACAACAAAGCTATGATGTTAATGTAACGACACCAGTCATTTCTACACACACTGGTCAAGGCGCTATCGGTCTTGTCGTAGTTAGAGGATAATAGTTAATAATAGGTGACTTAAGTTATTGACCTCTGAGTTAATTACTTTAATTTAATATCATTATATCGTAAATTTAAAGAAAGATAGAGGAGGTAATATAATGGCATATGCAACTTTAGCAGGAGGATGTTTCTGGTGTATGGTTAAACCTTTTACATCTTACCCAGGTATTGAAGATGTCGTATCAGGTTATAGCGGCGGAAATATAGAAAATCCAACGTATGAACAAGTATGTTCAAATCAAACGGGTCATAGAGAAGCAGTTCAAATTACTTATAATCCAGATATTACGTCATTTGAAAATATTTTAGATGTTTACTTTAAAATATTTGACCCGACAGATAATAAAGGGCAATTTTTTGATAGAGGCGAAAGCTATGAACCAGCAATATTTTATCACGATGAACAACAAAAAAAGGCTGCCGAATTAAAAATCCAACAACTAAATGAAGAAGGTATTTTTAAAAAACCAATCATCACACCCGTTCTTCCTTACAAAAACTTTTATCCAGCAGAAGATTACCATCAAGACTATTATAAAAAAAATCCTATGCATTATGAGCAATATCAACGCGGTTCTGGTAGAAAAGCATTTATAGAATCACATTGGGGGTCTCAAAATGATTAAAAAAGATAAAAGCGAATTAAATGATATGGAGTATCTCGTTACTCAAGAAAATGGTACAGAGCCTCCTTTTCAAAATGAATATTGGAATCATTTTGATAAAGGTATATACGTAGATAAAATTTCTGGTAAGCCTTTATTTACTTCTGAAGAGAAATTTGAATCTGATTGCGGTTGGCCAAGTTTCTCAAAAGCATTAGATGATGATGAAATTGTTGAACTCGTAGATAAATCATTTGGTATGATTCGAACTGAAGTTAGATCAGAAGATGCTAACAGTCATTTAGGTCACGTATTTAATGATGGCCCAAAAGAAAGTGGCGGATTGCGTTATTGTATTAATTCTGCAGCCATTCAATTTATTCCATACGAAAAATTAGAAGAATTAGGATATGGCGATTTGATTCAACATTTTAATAAATAGGAGCGATGAATAATGTTTAAAAAATTATTTGGTAAAGATAAAAAAGTCAATAAAGAAACTCAACTATATGCACCATTAACAGGTGACTATGTCAAAATTGAAGATATACCAGATCCTGTATTTGCCCAAAAAATGATGGGTGAAGGTTTCGGTATTAATCCTACTGAAGGTGAAGTAGTTTCTCCAGTTGCTGGAAAAGTTGACAATGTTTTTCCAACAAAACATGCAATTGGTTTAAAAACTAAAAATGGTCTTGAAATTTTAGTACACATTGGTTTAGATACGGTGCAGTTAGATGGTGAAGGATTTAATGTACTTGTTAGCAGTGGTGATACAGTACAAGTAGGCGACCCTCTACTCAAATTCGATTTAGAATTTATTAGAAATAATGCCAAATCAGTTATTTCACCTATTATTATTACAAATTCTGATCAAACAGAATCTATTTCACTCGATGATGTTAAAGCTGTTATTAAAGGTGAAACTAAAGTTGTCGATGTGACAATGAGCTAATGAAAGATCATTCATTTTATCAATTTGCCTTAACAGCTAGAGGACGTAAAGATGATAAAGGTGAATTAGCCGAAGACATTTTCAATGACTTATCGTTTCCAAAACATGAAAGTGACTTCAACATATTATCAGACTATATCGAAATGCAAAGTGACATTACGTTACCTATGTCCGTATTTGATGATTTATATGAAGAATATACAGAATGGTTAAAATTCTAATTTAAATTCGTTTTATGTCTAAATATGATATGGAGTGGCATATAAATCTTAATTTTAGATTTATATGCCACTCTTTTTATTTTTATCTAATTAAGAAATACAATTTCTTATAATTTGCGTTTGCTCAAAAATAAAGACATACTAGGTATGTCTTTATAAAAAATGATAAGAGACAAGATGTAATTAGAGGAAGTGATTTTATGAATAATCATTCTGAGGAGCACCATGACGGACAATCAGATGAAAAAAGACATGCATCTACTAAAAAAAAGATGCATTTGAAAATATGGCAATTTATCTTAATTTTATTAAGTGTTATTATCATTACAACGATTATAGCTGTATTTACGACGATAGGAATCAATCATAAGTTAAGTGGTTTAACTAAAGAAGAGCGTCAAGAAATGAAAAAAATAGAATTTGCATATAAAACGTTAAATACAGACTATTACAAAAAACAAAACTCAAGTAAACTTTCTGAAGCTGCGATTAATGGTATGGTAAGAGAATTAAAAGACCCATATTCTGAATACATGACAAAGTCTGAAACAAGGAGTTTTAATGAAGATGTATCTGGAGATTTTGTAGGTATTGGTGCAGAAATGCAAAAGAAAAATAAAGATATTATGATTACAAGTCCTATGAAAGGTTCTCCTGCTGAAAAGGCTGGCCTTCAACCTAAAGATATTGTCACAAAAGTGAATGGCAAATCAGTGGTAGGTAAACCTTTAGATCAAGTAGTTAAAGTAGTAAGAGGTAAAGAAGGCACAAATGTTAAGTTAACTATTAAACGCGGTTCCGAAGAAAAAGATATTAATATTAAACGTGATAAAATTCATGTTAAAAGTGTGGAATATAAGAAAAAAGGTAACATAGGTGTGTTTACGATTACTAAATTCCAACAAAATACTGCGGGTGAATTAAAATCTGTAATTATAAAAGCTCATGATGCTGGTATTCGAAATATCATCTTAGACTTGCGTAATAATCCAGGTGGATTATTAGATGAAGCAGTTAAAATGGCTAATATTTTTATTGATAAAGGTCACACTGTTGTTCAACTTGAAAAAGGCAATGATAAAGAAGCAATTAAAACTTCAAATGATGCTTTAAAAGATGTTAAAGATATGAAAGTAAGTATTTTAGTAAATGAAGGTTCCGCAAGTGCGTCAGAGGTCTTTACAGGAGCAATGAAAGATCACCATAAAGCTAAAGTGTATGGTTCAAAAACATTTGGTAAAGGAATCGTTCAAACCACACGAGAACTTAAAGATGGCTCATTATTAAAATATACACAAATGAAATGGTTAACACCTGATGATTATTATATTCATGGAAAAGGTATTAGACCAGATGTTACAATTGATTCTCCTAAGTATCAATCATTAAGTGTTATTCCGTCTGATAAAACATATTCTGTTGGCGATAATAATAAAAATGTTAAATCAATAAAAATTGGTTTAGATGCTTTAGGTTATTATAACGGAGATGAATCAAACCAATTTGATAATCAATTAGCTAATGCTATTAAAATATTCCAATCAGATCATCAACTATCTGAAACGGGAAAATTTGATACCAAAACAAATGAAAAATTCACTCAATTATTAGTTGAAAAATCAAATAATGAAGACACGGTCTTAGACAAATTATTAAAATTAATAAAATAGAAGGGAGTATCTATTATATGATTAGACTAGGTAAACATGAAGATATTCATCAAATCGAATCATTAGTGTCAGAAGCAAAAAATTTAATGAAATCATTTGGGAATAATCAGTGGGACGATAAGTACCCAGCTACTGAACATTTTAAGAAAGATATTGATACTAAGACATTATATGTTTTAGAAGAAAATAACACTATTTATGGATTTATTGTTGTCGACCAACAACAATCAGAGTGGTATGATGATTTAGAATGGCCAGTTGATAGAAATAACGCTTATGTTATTCATAGATTAGTTGGTTCTAAAGATTATAAAGGTGCAGCAACTCAATTATTTGATTTTGCAGTTAAATTAGCAGAAGAACATCATATCCATGTGATTCTGACAGATACTTTTGCATTAAATAAACCCGCTCAAGGTTTATTCGAGAAATTTGGTTTCCAAAAAGTAGGAGAAACAGAAATTGACTATCATCCATTCAATAGAGGCGCACCATTCTATGCATATTATAAAAACATATAAGAATAGAGGTTAATAATCATGTCTAAAATTGCGTTTACCGGAGGCGGCACAGTAGGCCATGTGTCTGTGAACTTAAGTTTAATTCCAACTGCATTAGAAAAAGGACATCAAGTTTTTTATATTGGCTCTAAAAGTGGAATTGAACGAGAAATGATTGAATCACAAATTTCGAATATTAAATATTATCCCATTTCAAGTGGTAAATTACGTCGTTATGTATCTTTTGAAAATGCAAAAGATGTTTTTAAAGTATTAAAAGGTATCTTAGATGCCCGTCGCGTTCTAAAAAAGGAAAAGCCTGATTTATTATTTTCTAAGGGGGGATTTGTTTCTGTTCCTGTTGTTATAGCAGCACGTTCATTGAATATTCCTACCATTATTCATGAATCAGATTTAACTCCTGGTTTAGCAAATAAAATATCTTTAAAATTTTCAAAAAAAATATATACAACATTTGAAGATACGCTTAAATATCTACCTAAAGATAAAGCTGATTTTGTAGGAGCAACAATTAGAGAAGATCTAAAAGAAGGTAATCAACAAAAAGGTTATGAAATAACAGGGTTTGATTCAGATAAAAAAATATTACTTGTTATGGGTGGTAGCCTAGGTAGTAAAAAATTAAATGATATTATTAGAGAGAATCTCGAAGCTTTACTACATGATTATCAAATTATTCATTTAACAGGGCATGGGTTAGTAGATGAGTCTTATAAACAAAAAGGATATATCCAATATGAATTTGTTAAAGAAGAATTAACGCATTTATTATCGATTACAGACACAGTCGTAAGTCGTGCAGGTTCTAATGCTATCTATGAATTCTTGACTTTAAGAATCCCAATGTTGCTAATACCACTAGGACTTGATCAATCTAGAGGAGATCAAATTGACAATGCTAAATATTTTGAATCCAAAGGATATGGAAAAATGATTCCAGAAGATCAACTTACACAATTCAAATTACTCGAACAACTAAAACAAATTGAGTCTCATCGTAATGATATTACTCATCAAATGGAATCTTATAAAGAAAGTTACACTAGAGAAGACTTATTTAATAAAATCTTGAACGACGCGCTTTAATATAGGAGGACCAATTGATGAATAGAACGAAACGCATTACATTGCTTATTATTTTTACATTAATCTTTGGCATCATTGCATTTTTCCATGAATCACGTTTAGGCAAATGGATTGATAATGAAGTATATGAATTTATTTATGCATCGGAGAGTTTTATTACTACATCTATTTTATTAGGTGCAACAAAAATTGGAGAAGTATGGGCAATGGTTAGTTTGTCATTAATGCTTGTTGCTTATTTAATGCTTAAACGTTACAAAATTGAAGCTTTATTTGTTGTTATCACAATGTCACTATCAGGTATATTAAATCCCTTACTAAAAAATATTTTTGATCGCGAACGTCCAACATTACTACGTTTAATTGATATTTCTGGATTTAGTTTTCCTAGTGGACATGCAATGGGTTCGACTTCATTTTTTGGAAGTGCAATGTATATTGCTCGACGTAGCGCATCAGGAAGTACAAAAGGTGTCATTATTGGACTATGTGCGGCACTTATTTTACTCATTTCTATTTCAAGAGTTTATTTAGGCGTACATTATCCAACTGATATTATTGCAGGAATCATTGGAGGCGCTTTTTGTATCGTTCTTTCAACTTTAGTATTAAAAGGATTACATGAGCCTACAACCCTATAAATAATAAATAAGTGCGCCAAATAAGGCGCACTTATTTATTATTTATATATCGTTTTAAAACGAACGTTTATTAGTATCTACGGACATATAAATTAAGGGGGGAATGGCTTGAAAATGATTATAACTCTAAGTATTTTGAATTATGGGGAAAACTTAGATTTAATTGACAATCATTTTCAATTAATATTATAACTTATTGATAATGATTGTCAATTAAAATTTTACCTTTTATTTTATTCATTCTAGTAACAAATAATTTTTATGATAAAATATTGGTTATGTTATGCGAAGTCATACGTTTATTAAAAAAGAGGTGTCTAAAAAAATGACTAATATTTTAATCGTAGAAGATGAACAAAATTTAGCCAGATTTCTTGAATTAGAATTAACTCATGATGGTTATAAAGTAGACATCGAATATGATGGGGAACCTGGTTTAAAAAAAGCATTAAATAACGATTTTGATTTGATTATTTTAGATTTAATGTTACCAAATATAAATGGTCTAGAAATTTGTCGGCGTGTACGCCAAGTGAAATCAACACCAATTATTATCATCACTGCTAAAAGTGATACTTACGATAAAGTGACTGGATTAGATTATGGCGCAGATGACTATATAGTAAAGCCCTTTGAAATTGAGGAGCTTTTTGCAAGAATTCGTGCTGTATTACGTCGTCAGCCTCATAAAGATATTATCGATATCAATGGTATCAGAATAGATATTGATGCATTTAAAGTAACTGTTGATGGTAAACAATTAGATTTAACTAAAACTGAATATGATTTATTGTATCTATTAGCAACGAATCGCAATCACGTATTACAACGTGAACAAATTTTAAATCATGTATGGGGATACAATAGTGAAGTAGAAACAAATGTGGTCGATGTATACATCAGATATTTAAGAAATAAATTGAAACCTTTCAACAAAGAAAAAGTCATTGAAACTGTTCGTGGTGTAGGATATGTGATTCGATAATGAAAAACCATACATTACAATATAAATGGATGACTATCACTACATTGATTATGTTCACGACAATTATTTTATTTTGTCTTATTATTATATTCTTCTTAAAAGATACTTTAAGAGAAGGAGAAGTGGATGAAGCAGAACATAGTTTAAGTGATATTGTCAATTTAATTCAAACGCGTCCGATTAATAATATATCGATCTTAGATTTAAGTGCTTCATTAGAAAATTATGAAGAAGTCATTATTTACAATCATACAGGCCAAAGAATAATGAAATCATCTAATGAAAGCACAATTCAGTTTATACCTAACAATAATTTACAAAAAACCGATCGAATTCAGGTCATGCGAAATAATGGAAAAGAATATTTAGTTATTACTGAACCACTTCATAGTCCAAACTTTAAAGGTTATAGCGTACTTATTCATTCTCTTGAGCATTATAACAACTTAGTAAAATCACTTTATATTATTGCTGTTGTTTTCGGTCTACTTGCTACAGTGATTACTGCATGTATTAGCTATTTCATTTCTAAAAACATTACAAAACCGCTAGTAACAATGTCTAATAAAATGAATCAAATACGACGCGATGGTTTTCAAAATAAATTAGAACTTGATACAAGTTATGAAGAAACAGACAATTTCATAGAAACGTTCAACGAAATGATGTATCAAATTGAAGCCTCTTTTAATCAACAACGACAATTTGTTGAAGATGCTTCTCATGAGTTAAGAACACCACTTCAAATCATTCAAGGCCATTTAAATTTAATTAAACGTTGGGGTAAGAAAGATCCTGCCATTTTAGAAGAGTCTTTAAATATTTCACTAGAAGAAATGAATCGAATTACAAAGCTAGTAGAAGAATTATTATTATTAACCAAAGATAAAGTAAATATGCAATCTTTAGAAAAAGAGGATGTTGATATCAATGAAGAAATTCAATCACGAATTAAGGCACTTCAACAATTGCATCCAGATTATCTATTTGAGATTGAATTAGAACAAAAACCTTTAGTTTTGCAAATTAATCGTCATCAATTTGAGCAATTAATCTTAATTTTTATAGACAATGCTATGAAATATGATAAAGAGAGAAAGTATATTTGTATTAAAACACAATTGCGTAATAAACAAATAAGTATTGAAATTACCGATCATGGCTTAGGCATACCAAAAGAAGATCAAGAATTTATTTTCGATCGTTTCTATAGAGTAGATAAATCTAGAGCAAGAAGCCAAGGGGGTAATGGTTTAGGGCTTTCAATTGCCGAAAAGATCGTAAGTCACTATGGAGGTTACATTTCTGTAGATAGTGAGCTTAATAAATTCACAACATTTAAAATCAATTTTAAATAAAAACACAGATGATAATGGCACTGAACCCTTAAAATGGGAACTTAA
>NZ_KV821094.1:0-345 GCF_001815595.1 Staphylococcus sp. HMSC070D05
TTTGTTAAGTCATTATCGTGATCTTTTTTAATCTCAGGTATGATTTTATTTGTTACCAATTCATGATAGAGTGCTTTAGAATCTTCATTCATCTTTGTCTCATGGTTTTGAATACTCTTTTTCCATACAAATGTATATCGATTGGCATTCGCCTCAACTTTCGTACCATCAATAAAAATGGTTTGATCATCTATAAGATGTTGTTTCAAACACTGACTATGAAATTGAATAAATAATGATTCTAATAAAGCATCTACTTTTGGATTGACTCTAAATCGATTAATCGTTTTATAAGAAGGCTTTTGATTTTGTGATAACCACATCATCCGGATGCTATCATTAAGT
>NZ_KV821095.1:0-65932 GCF_001815595.1 Staphylococcus sp. HMSC070D05
TGACATATTGTCATTCAGTTTTCAATGTTCATCTAAAACGTAATCTATTAAATCATATCATTTTTAATTTCTAAAGTCAATAACTAATTTTGATTACTTTTATTATTTTATATCGTTTTTTAATTTTATGCAACGGTAAATTTTACACCGTATTTACATTTTTTAAAATGTATTAACACTTCTTAAAAACGACTTTTTTATCTTATCAAACATTTCATTTAGTGTCAACAAATTATTTTAATAATTTTATTGTTGTTTTAAGCAATTCTGTTAACTTGCTCACAAAAAAATATTCTATCAGAATTTTTATATTTTGCAATAGAAAAAGCGCTCGAAATGATATTTTTTCGAGCACTTTTACACTAATATTTATTTATTATTTTATTGTTGTAGCAATCACTTTTTGTGCAATTGTTTTATAGATTTTTCCTAATCGATCTTCTTCTTGATAAATAGATGGTGAAAAGTCATTAGGATTCCAAGAAGGTTGTTCAAGAGGTAGTTCTCCTAACAATTGGGTATTTAGCTCGTCCGCAAGTTTACGTCCTCCACCTTTACCAAATACATACTCTTTTTTTCCAGTTTCTTTACTTTCGAAATAACTCATATTTTCAATAACACCTAAAATAGAATGCTCTGTATGCTTAGCCATAGCTCCAGCTCTTGCTGCTACAAATGCTGCTGTTGGATGTGGTGTGGTTACTATTATTTCTTTACTACTTGGTAACATTGAATGAACGTCAAGCGCTACATCACCTGTTCCAGGAGGTAAATCAAGTAATAAGTAATCTAATTCTCCCCATTTAACTTCAACAAAGAAATTCGTCAACATTTTTCCTAACATAGGACCACGCCAAATAACTGGTGCATTTTCTTCAACGAAAAATGCCATTGAAATCACTTTAACACCATGACGTTCTACAGGAATAATCTCTTTTCCTTGAACACCAGGCTTTTCATCTATACCCATCATATCTGGAACACTAAAACCATAAATGTCAGCATCTATGAGTCCTACTCTTTTTCCTTCTCTTGCTAATGCTACTGCTAAGTTTACGGCTATAGTTGATTTCCCTACTCCACCTTTACCAGAAGCAATTGCAATAAACTCCACTGGATTATTCTGTGACAATAATCCCTCAATTGTCTTAGGTTTCTCTTTTTCTTTTCCAGTATATTTTTCCACAACTTCTGCAGGTAGTTCCTCAAAACGAATGCCCACTGTATTTGCGCCATTCTCTTTTAAAGCTTTAACCACAGACATTTGCAAATCAAGCTGTGGTTGCCCCCCTAATTGAGCCATAGCAACTTTAACACTTACATGTTGAATTTCTTCTTTTATTTTTACTTCTACAATTCCTTTTGTTTCTTTTAAAGGTACATTAATAATTGGATCTTTTAAGTCTCCCACTATTTTTTCAACTTGTTCTACCGTTAACAACTCATTATCCCCCTTAAGTTTCTTTATATTTATATTTTAACAAATTTACTTACAATCTGTGCTGAATTTATCAAGAATTAATAGCTTATGTTTACTTTTTATCATTCAAGTCTTCGCTATCTGGATAAAAAATCATTTTACATAAATATAGTATTCCAATAATTAATGCAATAACCCAAAATTCAATTTTAATATATACGTAATGAATATGAATAACGAAATAGAATAGGATAGTCGTAATTACATAAGAAATTAAATGAAATAGTGTTCCATTAAAATATGGATTATTAGGTAATTGCTTTCTAAAGTAATCCATTAAATGTTCAATAGCAAATAGCAAAAAGTATCCAAAGACTATATAGCTACCATAGTATACTAAATTACTGAATAAATCCTTATTGTATGTAAAGAATCCTAATTTTAAAAAAATAAGAATTCGACTTAATCCAAATAACCCAAATCCTAAAAGTATTAAAAATATACAACCTGATAGAATAAAAATCATAAGAATAAGAAGAGTCGGAAAGATACCATTAAATTTTTGATTAGAAAATTTCACTTCTCTCTTTCCTCCTCTTTTCAACAATACTTTATAATGACACTTTATCATTTATATATAGTAACTTAAAATTTATTATTTTATACTTTCTTTATTCTCTCTAAATAAAAATATCCATATTACAATTAATACAAGCGCAACAATTGTAATTACAGTTAATATATTATAAAAGTTACCTCCTAATAAACCAAATTGAAGTGCATATAATGACCCCATCAATGTAGATCCTATAGATGATCCTAAATTTTTAGTTAATGCATAAAATGACATCATTTTTTTCATATATTTAGGACTTGTTTCTTCTTGAACAATTACACTGTCTTTAGTATAAACAAAACCAAAACTGAATCCTGCAAGTATCACAGCTCCCGCAATAATAAGAGGAATATGAAGTCCAAATATTAAAATCACATTACTTAAAATTAATGATATGAAAGCTCCGATATATAGTTTTTTTCTTGAAAATTTTGATTCTACTTTAGCTAAGTTAAAGTTTAAAGCTAACCACGCAACAGAAAGTGGAAATATAACTAATCCACTTTGTATTGGAGATAATTTTAAATGATCTTGTAAATAAACAGGTATATATAAGTTATACCCCATTAGACATATTGCTATAAGTAAATCAGTGATAAATACCAGTGAAATTGATTTATTAAATTCATTTATTGGTAAAAAAGGCATATCTATTTTATTTTCATATTTGAATAAAACGAATAATATAACTAATGCTAGTATTAATGCAATAATATTAAAAGTAACACCTGTTTTATTTAATAAACTAAACATGAGAAGTCCAATAAAAATATAAAACAATGATAATCCTTTTACATCAAAGTGTGTATGTTGTACTTCCGCTTCTTCTGGAAAATGAAAAGTAAGAAAAGTTAAAACAATAGCTATCATTGCTATTGGTATGTTGATATAAAACAACCAATGCCATGTTGCCACTTCTAATATTCCGCCACCTAATAACGGTCCAAGAATACTTGAAATTCCCCAGACACTTCCAACGATGCCCATTATTTTGTAACGAAGCGGAATTTCAAATGCTAGTTTTGGTACAATTTGAGTCAAAGACATCATAACTCCTGCGCCAAGTCCCTGTATGGCTCTTGAAACAATTAACATTGTAAACGTTTCACTCATGCCTGACACAAAACTTCCAATACCAAATAATAGTAAGCCGACTACAGCTATATATAGAATCTTAAATCTTGCGAGAAGTTCACCCACAATAGGATTTGCTACTACAAGTGCTATAAAATAAACGGTAAAGACTAGTGGCACTGCTGTACCAGCATTCAAATCTTTACGAATGGTAGGCAATGCTAGTGAAATAATTGAACTTTCAATTGCTGCCATAAACATGGTTAAAACCAAAGTCACTACAATACCTATTGATTTTAATTTCATCTTTGCCCTCCTATGTATTTAAAAAGATCATAATATAGAATATCCTTAATTATATTCATAAACAATTTTAATGTAATGTATTATTAAAAAAGAAAAAAACAGGGTAGAATTCTTTTTGAATTCATAGTCCTGTTTCTAAATAAGCACCTAATAAACTAAATTATTCTCAATGATATCATCTTTTAGCTAGGTCTACATAAAATATACGATGCCTATAAAATGAAAGAGTGATGCGATAACGATAAAAATATGCCATATCATATGAAAATAT
Organism: Staphylococcus sp. HMSC070D05; assembly: GCF_001815595.1. Classification (NCBI taxonomy): domain Bacteria; kingdom Bacillati; phylum Bacillota; class Bacilli; order Caryophanales; family Staphylococcaceae; genus Staphylococcus; species Staphylococcus sp. HMSC070D05. The sequence continues at coordinate 3,688 of NZ_KV821095.1, forward strand.
GGACGGTTTTTTTGTGCATAAAACCATGCTCCAATGGTATAAGAAAGTCCACCTAACACGATAAATAAAATAAATAACCAAGATGTTCTAATAATAATCACAGGTAAAAATATAATGCCAACCCATCCCATAACTAAGTATACGATTAAGCTTAATTTGGGATTTACATGAGTTGAAATTGATTTATATAGAACACCCCATATTGTTGTTCCCCATAATAACAAAAAGACCAGCCATCCTAACCAACCTCCAACAACTGTTAGTAAGACAGGTGTATACGTTCCAGAAATTGCTACATATATCATACTATGGTCAATAATTCTTAATATATACTTATGCGATGTATTATTTTTCATTGAATGATATACAGTAGAGGAAATAAACATCATGAAAATACTAATAACAAAGATCGAAACACTAATAGAACTTAGTGTTCCATACTCATTATAACTATGTACTGCTGCATAAGGCAGTAAAAATAAAGTCATTAGTGCGGCAAAACCATGTGAGGTTGCATTACCAATTTCCTCGCCAAAAGATAGTGGAATAATGTCTTTAAATGATTCAATTACATTATCTTTTGTATGCTGAGATGATTTAGACATCGTATTCCACCATCCTTTAAATGACATTCATTCGTTTTAAATCATCAGTTGCAGTTTCTACACTGTCTTTTCCCTCTTTATTTTTCAAAGGTGAAAATTCTTCTTTTCTTGGAACTTGTAATGTAATAAAGCTATTCGCATATCGGAAAATATCAAAGTAAAATAGTTCAAATTTTAAAGATGTTTTTTCAATTAAACCAAAGTCATCATCCAGTTGTTTCAATTTTTTAATGGCTAAATGATATGGTAAATCATTATTTACCGCTTGATTTATAAACGATAACTTAAATGCGTGAATGCCAATATTTGCATTATCAAATGTATTCGCTACATTTTCATCAAGCTCTGAGTATTCAAGTACAGTATCTTTATTATCTTTACTAACTAATCGTCCAACACTTTCACCCTTTTTAGGTTGAATAGATTTAGATGTGATATCTTTATCATTTACTACTGTAAACCCTACAAATACAGGATCAAGAACCTTTACTAACACATTGTCAATATTATTTAAGAAAATGAACTTTACGCCATCTCTCTCCATTTTATCTAAATAACCATGATACTCTAGCGATTTAAATATCCCCCCATTACCATTAGGTGTTTCCATAATATAGCCTTTTTCATTAAAAATAAGTCTACCATTTTCACTTAGAGCCACAATGTTGTCTTGTTTAAAAAAGTGAATATATTCTGGGTTATAACCAAAATAATCATGGTTTTCAAAATAACGTAATGTTTCCTCATGATTAATATCACTAGTCATAATATACCAATTAATACAATGTCCTGTTTCATTTTTCAGATGCAATAGTTGTCTTGCTTGAAGTTCAAATAAACTTACTCCTTCAATTTCAAAAGAACCTTTAGGTCCTTTATAACCTAAACGTGTGCCTTGACCACCAGCCATAAGAACAACAGCAAATTCTCCATTTCTTATTGCTTCTATTCCTTTATGTTCATAATATTCACGATCTTGCTCAGTAAATGCTTCCTTAATTTTATAATCAACTTCAGAAGCTGCAGTAACATCTGTAATTGTTTTACGATTAACATATAAACTTTGATAAAGTTCTTGAATAAATTCTAAATCTAATGAGTTCACTTTTTCATCTAATTGCTCTTTTTCATTACTACTCATCATTTTCTCATATTCAATTAAATGTTCTTGATTATATTTTTCTAATTTACTTTGATCTAGCATTACTAACTCTCCTTATAGATAGTTCGTGTCATTCAAATATATTTATCATATTAATTATAAATTTGATATTAAGACAAGAAAGATGGTCCATCTTATTCATTGATATCATCCAGACAATGAATGGCTCACATATTTCAAGATTTCATTTATAAACTCTTGAAATATTATGTATATTGCTCCAATACTAAAAGCTGTTGATAAGGATGCATCTAAAAAACCACCAGTTTTGAAAGTAAAAGGAAACTTAATCGCTAAAGGTATTGGATAAAGTAACTTTACCCCTCTAGGTGTCAACATATCTAGTATAACATGAGAAGCCATTGCACCGATAATAGTAACTAAATAATAAGTCGGAGTTTGAATTAAAATAAGTAAAAAACCTATCATACCTAAGAATAACAATGAATGCGTAAATGTTCGATGACCGAAGATAGTACTAATGAGCAAACTAAGAATTTTAAATTGTCTTCCAACCTTACTTCTTGTATGACAAATATCTGGAAGTAAACTTCCTGATATTGCTAAACAAATTACTGTTACAGTAGAAAATAGATCTGTATGATAATGGTCAACTGTTATTGCTCCTACAAGCAAACCAGCAGCTACATGCGTTTTTCCTGTCATTTATCTTCTCCTTTATTAAAAATATATTAACATAAATAGCCTTAAAATACGAACATATTTTCGGTATATAGATATCTTTCTTTAAACGCTTATTTTTCTTATTTATTATAAGTATTTTATTTGATATATCTTTGAATTTGTATATTATTAAAATAAATAAGTAAGGAGGTCTGACTATGTTTGTTGTTACAAATCGTATTACTGTAAAAAAAGGATTTGCTAAAAAAATGGCACCACGTTTCACTAAAGGTGGTAAGATTGAACAACTAGAAGGTTTCAGAAAAATTGAAGTTTGGCAAATTGATAATACTAATGATACTGAAGATATGTATGTTAATACATGGTGGGACAATGAAGAAAACTTCAAAGCTTGGACCCAAAGTGATGCGTTTAAAGAAGCACATAAAAATACTGGAAAATCTTCAACAGAAGATTCACCAGTATTAACAAGTGAAATAGTAAAAGCAAACGTACTATCAACTTTAGAATAGAAAAAAGAAGCAGGAAGGAATTGAAATTGCATTCATCCATCCTTACCCTGCTTCTTTTTTTATAGTAATACATGTGCCATTAAAGCAATAATTGGTAATGTGATTGCAGTTCTGATTAAAAATATCATAAATAATTTTCCGAGACTGACCGGGATTTTAGAACCTAAAATAACACCGCCCACTTCAGATAGATAAATTAATTGAGATATACTTAAAGCACCGATCACAAATCGTGTCAATTCACTGTGTACCGTCGCTATTAAGATAGAAGGTAAAAACATATCTGCAAAACCAATAAGTAAAGTTTCAGACGCTTTTGCAGCTTCAGGAATTTGAAGTAATTGTAATATAGGAATAAATGGTTTTCCTATGATTTCAAATACTGGCGTATAATTTGCTATTATCGTGGCAATAGTCCCTATACTCATCACTACTGGTAAAATAACAAACCACATATCGATCACCGTTTTAATTCCCGTTTTAAAAAATGCTTTAACTCCTGGCGCTTTTAGCCCTACAATTGTAGCTTCATCAAAACCATGAGCTAATGCAGTTTTACCTTCTGGAAGTTTTTCAAGTCGTGTACTTTCAGATACTTCTTTCGTAAAATCATCTGGAATTTGATTTAGTGGCCATATTCTTGGCATGATCATCGCTGCAACTAAGCAAGAAACGATCACTGTTAAATAAAATACAAAAAACTTTTGTTGTAATCCAATAGTTTGAGCAATAACAATAGCAAATGTGATCGATACAACACTAAAAGTTGTAGAAATGACTATTGATTCTCTTTTTGAATAAATACCTTTTTCATATTGACGACTTGTAATAAGCACGCCTACTGTTCCATCTCCTATAAATGAGGCTAAATTATCAACTGCTGATCGTCCTGGTAAAGTAAATAGTGGTCTCATGATCGGTCTAAACAATGGTCCTAAAAATTCTAATAAACCGTATTCCATTAATAAAGGTAAAAATAAGGCAGCAAAAAGGAATACTGCTACTAATGTAGGTAATAAATCATTAAATACTAATCCGCCCGTATCTTCTGAATATATCACTTTACTTCCAAATTTAAAATAAGTCATCCAAGCAAATACAGCTGCAAGAACTCTTAATATCATCCACACTGGGCCAACTTGAAATGCGTTCGCGATAAGGCCACCTGGTTTTACTTTATTCTTTAAAATTGTTGAAAATAAAATAGTCAAAATAGTCGATAATGTAATGATTGTAATAATGAGAATTGACATTGCAGGTCCTAATAAATCTTTTAACCAATTTGCCAAAAATGCCACTGGTAATGTCGTTTGTTTCTCCCCATCTTGTACAATTGGAACGGGTATTAAAAATAAAATAATACCAATGATTGACATCGATATAAATTTTATTCTTCCTTTTATTTTCTCTTGTTTGTTATAATCCTCCAATATTCACCCTTCTTTCCATTTATATAGGTCATTGTTTTTATTCATTCATTTTGTATTTTCATCGAAATTAACACCTATTAGTTATATAAATATAACTTTATTTGTATTTTTATAAACAATATGTACTTTACTATATCTTATTTTCAAATAACTTGCAATATACAAAAGTTTAAAATTTCATAAAAAATGTGAGATAGCATTCACTGTGAATACGATCTCACTTTTTTAATATTTAAATTCTTCTAAGTAACAATAAAAAGTATGGAACACCAACAATGGCAATAACTACGCCTACTGGTATATCAAGTGGCGGATGAATACCTCTTGCTAAGCCATCACTAAATAAAATAAGGATTGCTCCAATTAAACCAGACATCATCACTACGTGAACATGACGATATCCGACGATTCTTCGAGCTATTTGTGGCGCAATTAATCCAAGAAAACTGATTCCTCCAACTATTGAAATAGATGCTCCTGCTAACATTACTGATAAAATCAACAATATCATTTTAATATGTTTTATTCGTGTACCTAATGCTATCGCTATTGAATCTCCTAGGTTTAAGATATCAAGTTGATGACTTAAAGCAATGACGATTGGAATCGTAATGATAAACCAAGGTAACATTGAATATACATTTTCTATCGTATGACCATAGAGACTACCTGTTAACCATATAAGCGCATTATTTGCATCCATAGGATTTCGTATTAGTAAAAATTGTACTATTGCTGTACATATAGCACCAATTGCTAAGCCAATTAATGCCAACGTAGACCCTTTAATATTAAATTGAGATATTAAAAATGATAAAATTAAACTGATTATTAATGCACCAACAAATGAACCCATAGGTAAAATAATTAAAGGAGCATTAGGAAAAACCATAATAATAATTATCGCTGCTAAACTTGCTCCTTTAGTAATTCCAATAACATCTGGAGAAGCGAGAGGATTTTTTACTACCCCTTGTATGATTGTTCCTGAAATAGCTAAACTACTTCCTACTATTAATCCTAAAAGTGTTCTAGGTATACGATATTCATTTAGAATAAAATCATCTTGTATAAATAAACTATTTATTACTTTAATAGGATTATACATTGTTTCGCCGACGCATAAGCTAATAAATATACTTATTATTAATATAGTAACGACAAGTGCATAACGAATAGCTAATGAATGGTGTGTCATATTCGTTTCACTCCCCTTAAAGTAATAAATAAGAAATAAAATGCTCCTATAAATGAAGTAACAATTCCAACTGGTGATTCATAGGGATATGTAATTAAACGACTCAATGTATCAGATATTAACAATAAATTTGCGCCAACTATGAATGTTAAAGGAATCAAAATGAAGTAATTATGCGGTGCATAACGTTTTACTATATGTGGCACGATTAATCCTATAAATCCAATAGGTCCTACAATAGAGACAGAAGTTCCAGCAAATATAATAACAAGTAATCCGATAATGATTCTTATCATTTCAGTTCTTTGACCTAAACTTTTGGCTAGTGTCTCACCTAATTCCATTATTGTAAGTTGTCTTGCGAATGCAATTAGTATGATAAATCCCATAAGAATCCAAGGAAAAATGATCACTACATCTTTCCATTTCATTCCATTTAAAGAGCCAACTAACCAAAACATAACCGTAGAATTAGAATCTTCATTAAGTAAAATAATACCTTGTGTAAGACTACTAAAAAACAAATGGACTGCCATTCCTGCTAAAGCTAATTTCACTGGTGTTATTTTTTTCGCAGAACCAGATAATAAATACACAGTTAACCCACCAGTAAATGCCCCAATAAACGCTAAATAGATTGCATAGTTTCCCATAGTAGGCATTAATACTGTCACTAATACGATAATAAATGAAGCACCTGCATTTACCCCAAATATTTGTGGAGATGCTAATGGATTTCTAGTTATAGATTGCATAAGTAAACCAGCTAGAGCTAATGCACCACCCACAAGTATGGCAATAATCATCCTTGGCATTCTAACATTTTGAATGATAAACGTCTGCTTGTTTTCAATTGAAGTAAAAAAGTAATGATAAATATCTTTAGTTTGAATATTTGAAGTTCCAGTCGCTAAATTAAGATAAGCAAAAATAAAAAGAAGGCAAACACTCACTGAAAAGGTGAGTGTCATACGCTTCTTGATTGACATTTTATTAGTAGAAAGACGATTACTTTTTTGTATAGCCATTGTCAATCCATCCTATTTATTTCTGTCTTTTTTTGAAATTTCTACGATTTCTTTAGCCATTTCTTCTGAAGAGATTAAACCACGTGCGCGGGCCCATGTATCACGATCAACCACATCTATTTTATGATTTTTAACTGCATCAAGTTTGTTCCAAATAGGATCTTTTTTCAATTCTTGATAAGAAGATTCATTAGAACTTGCACCATTTGTCATAATAAACATGCGTTCTGGATTGATTTCAGATAATGTTTCTGAATTGAGTTGTAAATAAGGTCCTTGTAAATATTTACTTAATCCTTTCGTCACATCTTTATTTAATGCTTCTTTAAAACCTAATTCACCTAATAACTGTCCCACATAAGATTCGCTTGGATGCGCTAGTAATCCAGACTTAGAAGCTACAGCTGGAAGTACCTTTTCATTTTTATCAAATTGAATCTCTTGTTTATATTGAACTATTTTTTTCTTATGTTCGTCTAAACGTTTGTCACCTTGTTTCTCTTTATTGAGAGATTTAGCTATAACTTTAAACGCTTCGATATTTTCATTATAGTCGCCGTCAAAGCTTTTTAATTCTATTGTTGGAGCAATTTTACTTAATTCCTTATAAATTCCTTTATGTCGATTACTGTCGGCAATAATTAAATCAGGTTTTAATTTACTTATTTCTTCTAAATTTGGTTGTTTACGCGTACCAACAGATGTATAATTACCAATTTTATCTCTTAAGGGTTTAATCATTCTATTCTTTTTATTATCATCTGCTATTCCTACAGGCTTAACATTCAAAGCTGCTAATGCATCAACAAATGAGAATTCTAAAGCTACTATTCTCTTAGCACCTTTTGATACCTTAGTTGTACCTAAATCATGCTTAATTTCAATAGTATCTTTAGAAGATGATGTGTGATTAGATGATTTTGAACCATTGTTACTTACCTTTCCACATGCAGTTATTAATATTAAAGTCAATAATATTGAAATGATTCCAAAAATTGTTGTTCTTTTCATGATGACACTCCTTAATATGTATTGATGTATATTCTTATTTTATTGATACCGATTATCATTGTCAATAAAAAAATAAAAAATAGAAATTGACACAGAATTCATTTTGAATTCGTTGTCTCATCCCGAAAACGTTGACAGCTAACGCATAAAAAAATCTGAGACACTATTGTTGTCTCAGATTCTATATAATGAATTATATACTGTTGGTATGTTTTGATTGATTCAAATTGTTAATACGTTGAGAAATAGCAAGTTCTTCACTATAATACTTTTCCATTCTCTGATGATACATTAGTTGTGATAGCGCTTCGTATTCTAATGAAAATAGTATGCAATCTCCTACTTTGTAGTTAATTTCTTCTTTTAAATCTATCATTAAATGATCACTTGAAGCACCCATAATTTCTATTCGATGATTGAGTGGTTTTATTTTTTCAATCACAGTATCAATATATCCCACATCTACAATAGCTTGTAAGTAACTTTCTTTTGTCTTTATATACCTAGGTTTAATTTCAATAATTTCCGCTTCAAGTAATATTGCATTTTGAAATAACTCAGGTATATTTTCATTAGTAGTTGTATCCACACCACGAAATAATGTTTCTCCTATTCTCAACTCATTAATACAGCCTAAATCATATTGTTTTAACAATGGAAGCATACTTGAGTTACCTCCAGAAATAACTTCAAATGATACCCCTGTCTTGTATTGTACATGGTGAACAAATTGATTTATTTTGTCGATATCATTTAATGTTGGAGCTTTAGATTTAAAACACATGAAATTAAATGCAAGACCTATAAGTTTTATATTATTCATTCGTTTTATTTCATTAATATATTCAACTATATGACAAGGTAATACACCTTCACGTTGATCTTTCCAATCAACCATCAATATAACTTGATGTTTATGATTCATTTCAGTTGCAATATGATTTAACTGTCGTATTGTTACCATCTCTGTTTGAATACTTATGTAACTCTTTTTAATTAAATCTTCATACTGACGCTTTAAAGGAGATCTCAAAAGTAAAAATTGACAATCTTTTGTAAATTGCTGAGGTATATTTTCTAGTCGAGATTCTGCAAAGTAGTTAAATCCTACTTTCATTAATCGTTTAATGATATGTTCATCTCCAGCAATACTTTTTATCACAGGTATAATAGCTATATTTTTGCTATCAAACAATATTTTTAATACATGTGCATTATATTCAATCTTCGATAAATTGATTACAATACGAGACACTTAATTCACCTCTCTTTTTATTGGATTGTCTAAGCTAATATTCAGATATTTTTTCACTTTATTTTTCATTCTCATTTTCAACAATGCTTTTACTGTAATTGTAGGTCCAAATAAAATTTTTCTTAATGTATCTGCATGAGGCTTAGTATCATTAATTGCTACTTCTATTTCTTCTTGAATTATATTAAACAGTTCTTCTTCTTTTATAAATTCATACTTTTTAAAATGAAAAATTAATTCTGCCAGTTGATTTTGAACGACTGCATGTTGAAATTTCATAATGACTTCTTCAATTGAATCTGCAAGTAAACTTTTATTTTCCACTTCTATATGTTTTAATTTTTGACTTAGGATTTCAATATCTATTCGAGAGCCACCGAGATCTCGCACTATAAATTGTATTTGATACTTTGGTCCTAAATGCACTAATGTATTTTGCATATGTGCTTCTAAAGCTATACCGTAATCTTGTATTAAACCTAATAAAGGTGTCACTAGCTGACGAGTATAATGTCGCATAAACTGATGTATGGTACGTTGATTTATGTCATCATTAATCCATTTAAGGTAACTATCCACTGTGATTTCATTATCTACTACATTTTTATTTACTAATGCACCTGTAACTAATAAAATATCATCATCCTTTGTAAAAGGTTTTTCGCGAATAATACAAGCAAGTTGTCTAGCATCGTCACTGTCTGTTTTAGCAAATAAACCGTAAGGCTCAAGTGCAACATTTAATTGTGTATACTGATTTAATTCACGATGTAATGCTTGACTTAATTTGGGTCCATCAATTGTTGTTTCTGGAGATACTGTCCTAACTGCACTAGTAGCTTGAACATTTACTGGTAATTTCACATGATAAGGATGATTGATTAGCGACATTGTTCTAAAAGAAGATGTTGCTTTAGATGGAACATGAAATGGAGTAGCTATCAAAATATGATCTTGTAGCCACTCCTTAAATCTATTACGAATCGTATGTTCATATTGCCATGGGTGAACTAAAATGACTTTATAGTCTTTAAGCAAACGTTCTCTATCATTCATAAATGTATGTAATTCGTCAAGATATTCAGGAATAACCTCATTTAAAATGAACTGAGAATGATCAAGAATGGTTGTAACAGTTACATAATCATTATGTATTAGCATTACTTTCAAATTAATAATCTTTTCAAATTCTGGTGAATAGGTTCTCACTTCTTCCATTGATAAAGGTAATTTTGTTTTAGTAAGTGGATGTGTAGGATGACCTTCAAATATTAAGCTTTCAGAATATAGTCCGTCATCTATATCCTTATCTTTTTTCAACTTTTCTAGCCAAACAAAAAAATTCAAATGTTCTGACGCATTTATATATGTATCATGTCTTTGAAGATACTCACGACGTGTATCGAATGCTTTATATACTTCAATGAAACTATCTCTGCTATGAATAAGTTCACTTTTTAAATGGAATGGGATATCAATATGAAAATCTGTTACTAGTATGTCTAATAGTTTTTCTAGACTATCCACCGGTTCTTTATGTTGATGATTCATATATATTATCGGCCCATCAAATTCATATCGAGATAATGCACTTTCGTATTTAAAATGAACATTTAGAAGCACTTGTTCAAACTCAATCGTTATATAATGATTTTCTTTGAAAATGGTAGTTGAATGAGTCCATATATTTTCCTTTATTAGAGCATTTATTACTCTATATTGCATATTTCTATCTGCATGCTTCCACTCGTTTAACATTTTTAAATCCTCCGCCTTATCATTCGTTTTCATAATTAAGTTTAACTAGTTTAATCATTATAAATTTAATTAAGGTTACTAGCAATGTCATGAACTCAGAATTTATTAAAATATTGTGTCTTAAATTTAAACTATCTTTTAACAAGGTTTAATTTTAGAGTTAGATATTATACAAACTATTTATAATTTTGTAGAATGTGGATGAGGTGTTATATGAATAAAAATACAACTATTAATAATCATAACTTACAACTTACTAATGAAGAATATAATGTTTATACATATTTAAATGAATTTTATCCTGAATTAATCAGTCATTTTAAACAATATATTTTAATAGGTAGAGATAAAATTTCTCAACGTCTTATTACATCTTTATATCGTGAAAACTTAATACACGCTAAAGATAATAGTCAGATTATTAGACCTACCAAATTAACCGTATCGATGTTTTCTAAAGATAAAGACGTATTATGTATTCATTTTCCAAAATCAAATATCGATATTTACAGTCAAATAAAAGGTAGATATGCCTTTGACCGGGTAGATGTGGAAGGCCCTTTTTATATCTTAAAACATCGTAATCACGAATATGAAAGAATCCAACATCCAAATGATATTCTAGATTTAATTTTAGCTGAAGAGCCAAAACTTGATAACGTTGCTAGTGAACAATTTAGAGAAGATTTAAATAATAGTGCTGCTAATATGATTCTGGCACTAAGTTATCAAGCTAAACATATGCATTCAAACTACGAATCCTTATGGGAATTGATTGTAAAAAGTGGAGATAGTTATTTACGTTCGGAACAATCAGTTATAGAAGGTCATCCTCTTCATCCAGGCGCAAAGCTTCGTAAAGGGATGAGTGGTAAAGAGAATTTTCATTATAGTTCAGAATACGGTCAAGAAATTCAATTAAAATGTGTATTCATACACAATAGTATAGCGAATGTTCAATCCTTATCTTCAACCTATAATGATATACTTCACCAATCTTTTCATAAATTATTTACTCACCTTTTAAATAAATATAATGATATAAGAATTGAAGATTATCATTTAATGGTTGTCCATCCTTGGCAATTCGAACATATTTTACTTAGTCAGTATCAACAAGAACTAGATGAACAACTTATTATTCCTATTGATATGACCTTACCTTATTATGCTGGCTTATCATTCAGAACATTAATGCCAAAATATCCTAAACTATTTCCGCATATTAAACTTTCTACAAATGTTCATATTACTGGAGAAATACGGACGCTTTCTGAACAAACAACGCATAATGGACCTTTAGTTACTAAAATTGTGAATGATATTTTAAAAAACGACATTGATTTTCAACCTTATCGCATAGAAACGTTAGATGAAATTGCTGGCATTCATTTTTATAATTCTAAAGATCCTTCAACAATCCAAACTGAACGTAGTGAACAATTGGGGGCATTATTTAGAGAAAATATTTATACATTAATCGAAGAAGATACAATACCTGTCATATCTTCTAGTCTTGTTGCTTATTATCCAAACAATACTGAACCGCCTATTGAAAGCTTAATAAAACAATATCAACTTACACATCAATTTAAGTCATTTGAAAAAGCGGCTTATGCATGGATTCAAGATTATGCGACTCAATTATTAGGAATAGTTATGCCACTATATGTAAAATATGGAATCGCGCTAGAGGCACATTTACAAAATTCTATTGCTACATTTAATCAAGACGGTAGTTTAAGTAAAATCTATATTCGAGATTTCGAAGGATTACGTATTGATGAAACTCAATTAAACCAAATGGGGTATCAAACATCACATTTCCATAAGAAATCTAGAATTCTTACTCAATCTACTACATCTGTTTTTAATAAAGTATTCTATTCAACTGTTCAAAATCATCTAGCTGAATTAATATTAACTATCACTGAAAAAGTAGAAAATATAGATTTCGAAAAAATAATGTGGAATCATATCAGTCATATTATTCAAGATATATTAGCTAAGTTGACTGACGTTGATACAGGACGTATGCAAAAGATTACTCATACTTTATTTGCTACAACAATTGATTATAAGTGTGTAACCACTATGCGTTTAGAAGATGAAGCACATCATTACACTTATATTAAAGTTAATAATCCACTACATTAAAATTAAGAAGCGGAATAACATTCAATTTGAATGATATTCCGCTTCTTGTTTAAAAATAATATTAACCATAAAAAAAAGACCTTGGAACATTCCAAGGTCTTTTTTCAATAAGATTATTGTAAATCTGATCTTTCGAAATTATTATTGCTGTTATTATTGTTATTACTGTTGTTGTTTTTTTGGTTTTTTTGTGCCCATTCTTTTTTAGTCATTACGTCGTCAACTTGCATGTTAACTTCAACAACATCTAAACCAGTAATGTATTTAACTTGTTCTTTAACTAAGTCAGTTACTTTACGGAAGATTTTTGGAGCTGATTCACCGTATTCTAAGATTACTTTTAAATCTACAGCCGCTTGTTTTTCACCAACTTCAACAGAAACACCTTGTGTTACGTTGTTACCGCTTGAGAATGCGCTAGAAATACTGTCAGTGAATCCGCCTTTCATGTCTAAGATGCCTCTTACTTCACGAGCAGCGATACCAGCAATTTTTTCGATAACTTCATCAGAGAAAGTTAATTTATTTTCAAAGCGTTGTTGATTATTTTGACGTTCTTCTCTGTATTGTTGTGCTTGTTCTTGACGTTCTTCTCTTTCTTTTTCATTTACTCCAGTTTGGTTATTATATGCTTGTTTAGCTTTGTTATTATCTACAGCCATGTGAATTCTCCTTTTTAAATAGAAATTTAATTTTTAATACTTAATTTTTTAATATATATGAATTCTTAAATAATGAATGTTAACTCCATCGATTTAAGAAGTTCATGAAATCTTGTGTACGGTCTTTCATATACCCAACGCCAATTCCGATTAAACATAAAACAATAATTAAAATTGTTTTCCAGAATCCTAAAGTCAGGAATAAGATTGCAATAAGTAAGAATGCAAAGAAACCTATAATTCGCCATTTATACGACTTTAGGAAGTCGATAATTTGTTGAGTAGAATCTTGACTATTTTGGTTATTATCAGCCATGTTATCCCTCCCTTATAGTACGCGTTGTCCGGCAGATTTTTGATCTCTAACATTAATTTCTAATTTTCTAACAGGCATTTCAGTAAAATGCTCAACATTATGTTTAATGTCAGATCTAATGCTCTCAGTTAATGATTTTACTTGCACATCATTAGGCACTAAGAAATCAGCTTTAATGTCAATGTAAGAATTGTTTTTCTTATTGTAAAGTTTAGTAACCACGTTTGGTTGTCTGATTTCATCGTATTTAGTTAATGTATCATATGCAGACTTTTCAACTGCCTTACGTGATACATAAATATGTCCATCATTATAGTCTTTATAAAGACCTGGTTTTCTATATGTTGGTTTAAAGATGCTAAATACCAATATAATACCAATTAATACGAGTAAAGCTGATAAACCAATTAATAATGGTTGGAACCAATTGAATTGTAAGAAATAGTCTTGATAACGTTTAATACGACTATCATCTATGTACATAAACAATAAGAAACCAACAATCGCAACTATTAATAGGCCAAGGATAAAGTTTTTAAATCTATGCACCTCTAAACACACCTCCTTAGTCATTATTGAAATTATTTAATTATAAAATTTAAGTACCCTTTAACAATTTTTTAAAACGTTAACATTAAAATTTTTTATTTAATTTTTTTAATTTATTAAAGTTTACCTTCTAAGTTAAATATTCCCAAATTTAACACAATAAAAACCTATTTTTCATAATTATTTTCGTTTTTTATATTATTCGTTTTTTTGTATTGTAAATTATCTTTTTTCATTAAAACATCTTTCTTTGATACCCGCGGATGATCTAAACTCAACGTTTTAAATAAAGACCCTATCATAAGAATAATAACTACGGAAAATGGAAGTGCTGCAATAATCAATAAGTTCTGAATTGCTTGCGTTCCTCCAGTATAGATCATTATCATCGCAAATAAAGCCATAATAATACCCCAACTTACTTTAACGAAAGAGCTCGGATTAATATCTCCTTTACTACTTAACATTCCAAGTACATAAGTAGCCGAATCTGCAGAAGTTACAAAGAAAATCATAATAACGATTAAAGTAACAATACTTAATACAAATCCCAATGGAAAATGCTCTAAAGTAGCAAATGTTGCAGTTTCTGTTGCTTCTTTAGCAATATTAGCAATTCCACTATGCTGAAGATACACTGCTGCTCCTCCGAATACTGCAAAGAAAAAGAAACATACAAGAGCTGGAACAAATAACACTCCTAAAATAAATTCTTTAATTGTTCTACCACGTGATACACGTGCAATGAATATTCCTACAAATGGTGCCCAAGACACCCACCATGCCCAGTAAAATATAGTCCAATTTTGTATCCATTGAAATTTTGCACCACCATCCATTGGAATACGCAAACTCATACTAAAGAAATTAAAAATATAATTTCCTAATCCGTTAGTAAATGTATTTAAAATATATAAAGTAGGTCCTACTAGAAATAATCCTATTAATACAATGAAAGCTAAAATCATATTAATATTACTTAAAGTTTTTATTCCTTTATCAATTCCAGACCATGCAGACCAACTAAATAAAATAGTTGCAATAATAATAATAATGACATGTGTGCCAAAATGACTCGGTACTTTAAACAAGTAGTGAAGACCTTCATTAATTTGTAAAGCACCAAAACCTAAGGTAGCTGCTACACCTGTAACTGTTGCAATAACAGCTAAAACATCTATAGCACCTCCGATTGGCCCTCTCATTCTTTTTTCTCCAAAAATCGGAACAAGCGTTGCGCTCACTAAACCTGGATACCCTTTATGAAAATTAAAATAAGCAAAAACTAATGCAACAATGCCATACACTGCCCACGCATGAATTCCCCAATGGAAGAATGCAAACTGAAATGCATCATTAATTGCTGCTTGTGTACCAATTTTATGTATAGGCGTTGCTTTATAGGCATGACTAATTGGCTCAGCCGTAGTCCAAAACACTAATCCTATTCCCATCCCTGCACTGAACAACATAGCAAACCAAGAAAGTAATGAAAATTCTGGTTCTTCTCCTTCCACACCTAACGTAATGGATGCATATCTTGAAAATAATAAGTATACGCAAATAAAGAATATAATTAAAACTAGTAAAAGATAATACCAAGAAAAATTAACTGCAATAAACGATGTAATATTTTGGGTAATTACTTCTAATTGCTTAGGTAGTATCGCTCCATACACTACAAATAATGTACAGATAGCTAATGCAATCCAAAATACAATGCTTATAGATTTTTTTCGCATTATATTATTCTCCTTTCTGATAGTTAGAAATACTATACCCTATTCATGTTATATCTAATGGTATATTGGAATTTTTATAATTAATCAAATTGATATATTATAAAACAGTAAAAACACCTCTTAATGCCTTATTGATAGACACTAGGAGGCGTTAAATCATTCTCTATTCTTCTACATTTATAACAAGTTTTCCTATCATTGAATTAGATTCTAATATTTGATGAGCTTCATATAAATGTTCTGCTGTTAAGCCATTGATGACTTTTGTCGTTGTATTTTGATACGTGCCGTTCTCAATTTTTTTAGCAATATCCTCTAAATAATAATGATGTTTAATCATGTCTTTTGTTTGAAAAATAGGTCTTGTAAACATAAATTCATGTGTAAAGGAAACACTTTTTGTTTTTAATAAATTTAAATCTTGTGATTCTTTAAAAGCTACAATCGTAGCAACATGTCCTCTTGGTTTCACTATATCTATCATTGTTTCATAATACATGTCTGTATCAAACGTGCAAAATACGAAATCTACCGCTTCAATGTGCTGTTGTTCTAATTGAGATTTTAAATCTTCTTTGTGATTGAGTACGATATCTGCACCCATCTTTTTTGACCAATCGATTGTTTCTTGACGTGACGCAGTTGTAATGACTTTTAGACCATATGCCTTAGCAATTTGAGTCGTAATACTTCCAACACCACCAGCGCCATTGATAATAAGTAATGATTTCCCTTTGTTTTGATTTGGATCCTCTGAAATTTCAAACACATCAAATAAAGTTTCTGACGCTGTAATACCAGTTAACGGAAGACTGGCAGCTTGTTCTGCCGAAAGATTTTTAGGTGCTTTTGCGACTAATCGTTCATCAATAAGTTGATATTCCTGATTTGAACCATGTTGATTAGGCGCACCAGAATAAAATACAATATCGCCTTCCTTAAACATTGTAACCTCTGTTCCAGTTTTTTGAACCGTCCCTACTGCATCAAAACCTAAAATTCTTAGGGAATTTTTAACTTCAGTAAGGCGTTGCTTTGTATCAACCGGATTTACACTTATACTTTGTATTTTAACAAGCAACTCTCTAGAAGATGGTTGGGGCACATCTAATTCAAATGTTTCAAATACATTTCCTTCTTCTAATTTAAATGGTTGTTTAAATCCTATAGCTTTCATAATTATAAACCTACCTTTTATTGACTTTTAAACTATACATTCTCTGACACTTTAACGATCTGTTTACCAAAATTTTCACCTGTAAATAAGTTTCTGAACGCTTTTGGTAAACATTCAAATCCTTCTTCTATAGATACTTTTGTTTTAATTTTTCCTTCTTGTATCCACGTTGCTAATTCTTTACTTGCATGTTCAAAATCATCGGCAAATTCCGCTACTAAGAAACCACGCATCAGTGCTTGATGTTTAATTAATGTACTTTGTACACGTGGACCTTTTTCTTGTTCAGTATTATTATAATTAGAAATCGTACCGCAAACAGGAATACGTGCATGACGGTTGAGATGTTTCATAACTTCATCGGCTATTGTGCCACCTACATTTTCAAAATAAACATCTACGCCATTCGGTACGACTTTTGCTAATGCTTCTGCAAAATCATCCTTTTTATAATCAATACCTGCATCAAAACCCAATTCTTCTGTTAGATAATTCACTTTTTTATCTCCACCAGCTATACCTACTACTCTAGCACCTTTGATTTTAGCAATTTGACCAACCACAGCACCTACTGCACCAGAAGCTGCTGAAACTACTACAGTGTCGCCTTCTTTTGGTTGACCAATCTCTAATAAACCATGATAAGCTGTTTGACCTGTCATACCTAACGTACTTAAATATAAATAAAGTGGTACATCTGTATTAGATATTTTACTTATATTCTCTTCATTTACTGTATTAATACGCTTCCATGGCAACATACCTACAATAATGTCATCTTCATTAAATTTTTCAGAATTTGATTTAATAATTTTGCCTACAATGTGACTTTGAATAGGTTCGCCAATTTTAAAAGGCTCCACATAAGAATCGGCTTGAGTCATTCTTCCACGCATATACGGATCGACAGATATATATAAGGATTCAATTTGAATTTCATTTTCTTTCGGATCAACTATGTCAATATTTTCATATTTAAATGTATCATCTTGAGGCATACCTTCAGGATATTTTGCTAATAAAACTTGCTCATTATTCATTATAAAAGACTCCTTTTAGTATTCAAAAACAGTGTCATATCACAAACAATTTTATCGCAATTCAATTGCTTTCACTTTATAATGTCTAGTGTATAACACTTAATACTTTACTATACCAAGAAAAGTGAGGTCTTAAACTTGAAATTAAGTATCTTAGACTATGTACCACTCTTTGAAGGTGATACACCACAAGAAGCTTTAAATCATTCAATTGAACTTGCTCAACTATCAGAGAAACTAGGTTATGCACGTTATTGGGTAGCAGAACACCATCAAGTTCCCTCTATTGTATCAAGCGCTCCTGAAATCGTAATGACTATGTTACTTGAACATACACACTCTATTCATATCGGAAGTGGCGGTGTTATGCTCCCCCATTATAGTGCTTACAAAGTTGCAGAACAATTTAAAATTATGGAAGTCAAACATCCTGGCCGAATTGATATGGGAATTGGACGTTCTCCTAGCTTTAAAAATGTAAACGAAGCGCTAAATGAGTTTAAAACTCAAAAACCTGAATTATCTCAACAAGTAGATGATTTGAACAAATACTTTACGAATGACACTACTCATTCACATCGTTTCAAAACTTTAGAAGCCACTCCATACACAGAGCATTCACCTGAGGTGTTTATTTTAGGAATGAGTGAACAAAGTGCTGAACTTGCCGCAAAAAAAGGCTTACCTTTTGTGATTGCTCATATGGGTCAATCGCACGCAAATTTAACACATGTTATTCAACATTATAAATCGCGTTTTACAGAGTATCATGGTCATTCGCATTCACCCTATATTATTTTAGCTACTTTTGTCGTTACGGCAGAAAATGAATTAACGATTAAGCAATTATTAGATGCATTAAATTTGTGGTTAATACGTATTAACTATCTTAAACAACCTAAAGTATATCCTTCTATTGAAACAGCACAGCAACGCCATTATTCTGAAAGAGAACAAGAAAAAATAGAAAAAAATAAACGTCGAATGATTAGTGGCTTACCACATGAAGTAGCTCAGCAGCTAATACAATTACAAAACGAATTTGAAGTCGATGAAATCATGATTCTTCCTAATGTATATGGACATACTCATCGAACTAAATTAATTGAACTTATAGCTCATGCTTGTCTAGATAATTAGGAGAGTCAGTATTATAAACGCGCCTAATTTTTATTGGTTCCATAAAATTTAATAATTTCATTTGCAACATCTTTATTTTCATGAAGTTGACTATATTGAGTCGCTGATTCTGTATATTAAGATTTTTTATACGTTTTTGGACTTGCTCCTAACAGATATTTCAATGGCCGAGATGAGCTATTAGATACTTTAACGTCAAAATGCACACCACCTTTATTATCTTTATAAATATTTAAATCTTCTATTTGTTTACCTTTATAAATATTTTTTAATCCAAGTAACTTTTTATAATCTTCACTCATTTTTTAGGTTTGCCATTTTGATCAACTTGAATTTCATTCACCTTTTCATTTAAATTAAGAACGCCATTATATGTTCTAGCAATATTGACTTCTTTTTTAGCGTCGGAAATGGTGGATCATAATCATCATTTTTCATAACATACGTGAAAGATAAATTTCCCATAGACTGTGCGACAAAAATATATTCCTTATTTCTTTTATACTAGTATATTCAATAAAATAAGAAACAGGACAGAAATTTTCATTTCTGTCCTGTTTAATTTATCAAATTACTTAATTTCTTTAGATTCAGCTAATGCTTTGTACCAATATGCACTTTTTTTCGGATAACGTTCTTGTGTGTCAAAATCAACATAGAATAGACCATAACGTTTTTCATAACCATTAGACCATGAGAACACATCCATAAGTGACCATAAGAAATAGCCTTTTACATTGGCCCCATCACGTATCGCATCAGCAATGACTTCAAGATGTTTTTTAACATAGTCGATACGTGCATCATCATCAACTGTCTTACGTTCTTCGTCGAATTCATCTTTATACCCAAGCCCATTTTCAGTAACATAAATTTTGTGATAGTTAGGATAATCTTTTATAACACGCATAATTTGATCATAAAGACCTTGTGGATAAATCATCCAATAACAATCAGTACGAGGAACATCTATGTCAAATTCACGTTGTCCTACGCCTTTAAGCTGATATTTAGAGCCACCTTTATCTCCAGTAGCATTGTGTGTAATTTCTGATTCCCCTTCATATCCTCTCATCCAATCACTCATATAATAATTGATACCTAAGAAGTCATTTAAATCTTTTGCAGCATCTAATGTAACATAATCTTCATCGGTAATATCTAATTTGCCACCATTGACAGAAAGAATATGTTGTACACCTTCCATAGTTTCACGAGAATATTTTCCTAAATATGTTGCATCTAAGATAAATTTGTTATGAATAATATCTTCAAGTTCTGCTGCTCTTACATCTTCTGGATTTGAAGGATCGTATGGATACTTAGTTGGTAATGCATGAACGACTCCAATTTCCCCATTATATCCATTGTCTTTAAATAGTTTAACTGCTTTCGCATGTGCGACCATCATATTATGATGAGATTGGAATACTTTTGCAAAATCATATTTAATTCCTGGTGGGAATTTACCGACTAAATACTGGCCATCACCAATAGGACCAATTTCATTAAAAGTAGTCCAATAGTTGACTTCAGTAAATTCTTCAAAGCAGAATTTTGCATAGTCTACAAAATAATCAATCGTTTTACGGTTTAAGAAATCTCCATCACTGTGAAGTGTTTCTGGGGTATCAAAATGATGTAATGTAACAAACGGTTCAACGTGACGTTTATGACATTCTTTAAATAAATTGTGATAGAATTCTACACCTTTTTGATTAACTTCTCCATAACCTGTTGGAAAAATTCTTGACCATGCGATAGATATACGGATACCATTAACACCAAATTTCTCACTTAATTCTAAATCAACTGGATATTTATGATAAAAGTCACTTGCAGGTTCAGCTGTATACCAATAATTTTCTTCTAGATAAGTGTCCCAGGCTACACGACCTTTTCCGTCAGTTTGAGTCGCACCTTCTGCTTGATAAGCTGCTGTTGCACCACCGAAAATAAAATCTTCTGGTAATTTTTTCATTATACTTTCATCTCCTAATTATTTTTCAAATTGTTGTTGAACGAAGTCTAATGCTGCTTTGCCATCACGAGTTAAGTTAATGTATTCAACACCTTGAGTTTTTGCTAATTTAATACCTAATCGATCTGTATCTTGTTTTATATCTTCATAGTTAGAAGCAACTTGAGGCGCTAAAATAATTAATTGATAGTCTTTCATAATATCCATATGTGCACCATAACCACCAGCTGCCGCTTTTACAGGCACCTGATATTCTTCAGCAGCCTTGTTTAACGTATTTGCAAGTAATCCACTTGTACCGCCACCGGCACATAAGACTAAAACATTAGTTTGTTCGTTAATTGAATTTGGTGGCTCTTTAGCCGATACTTCCTCATCGGAAGGTGCTGGTTCAGTTGTTGTCGCTTCATTTGCACCAGCAGTTGCTAAAATTGCATCTGCTTTTTTCGTATCAAAGTTTGCTGATACTTTTTCTTTTAATTCATTATTTACTTCTTTGTTGCCTCGTTCTTCTTCAAGAATTTGTTCATCATATACTTTTAAAAATGGATAATAAATCATAACGTCAACTACGATTAATACAATGGCTAATACAAATGACCAAAATGCAAATCCTGTACCCATCACAATACCAAGGGGCCCTGGTGTCGTCCATGGTAAGAAGATACTAAAACTATTCATTTTAAGTACATCAACAAAGAATTTAAAGATCCATACGTTTACTATTGGTGCAAAAATAAATGGTATGAAAAATACTGGATTTAATACGAGTGGTGCACCAAATAAAATTGGTTCATTTACTCCAAAGAATGTTGGTACAACTGATGCTCTACCAATTGCTTTATTTCTTTTTGATTTAGTTAACCACATAAACATAAATGGCACGACTAATGTAGTGCTTGTAACACTATTTTTATGTATAAAAAAAGACCACGCTCATAAGAACGTGGTTAGAATATAGTGTTAGCCTCTTATAAATCTGATAATTATTTTAATTATCACAAACTGGGTACCTTTATTATAACATAAAAAAAGAGGGACAAGCACTAAACTTGTCCCTCCATAAAACATAATGAACTTTGTAAACGTATGGGATATTATCCCAAGTCGATTATATCATATTAATACACTTCTACAATTCTCAAACGTTCATGCCATATCCATCCGTTATTATTTCTAGAATAGACACGACACCAACCATTTTTAATTTCAAAGATATAGAACTGATCATATCCTGCTCTATAAGTATTGTTTGTCACGTACCACTCTATACCTCTAAATTTAACTAACGCTGCACCATGATAATCGACACGCGCTCTGAATTTAGCTTTAGATGACTTTTTCATGTTTAATGGTGGAATACTATTCACTTTTATTCCTGTTGTATCTGCAAGAATATTACGTTGCGCTACTGCTTGTTTATCATCTTTTTTTGCAAAATTCTTACCACCTGCTGTTTTGTAGATATCTTTAACGATTAAGCGTTCATACCATACATAACCGTCATTGCTAGGACTGTAAACTCTAGCCCAACCATTACGAATTTCATAAATGTAGAACACGTCGCCCGGATTGTATTCTTCACTCGTAACAACCATTACGTTATTATGGTTAGGTCTACAAATTCTAACGCCCTCGCTATCTGCAACCGCTTTGAAGTATGGTTGATTACTCCATGTTAAGTTTAGCGGTGGCTTTTTCTCTAACTTGATTGAACTTTTAGATTTACGTTGAGGTTTTTGTACTTCTTTAATATCAGTTAAATCAACGCTATCGTCTGCGAAGTCTGGCACAATGAAATGTGTTAAGCCTGTGTAATCATCTTCACGTAATTTAGCTGGCGAATTGGCTTTACTATCGAAGTTTTGTTCTAAGATTGTAAATGATTTTGTACCGCCGCTATTGTCCCAAACTAAACCAGTATGTCCCCACTTTTTGTAAATTCCTGACGTATAAATTGGAATTGCACAAATAGGCGGCACGTAATCTCTTGTATTTTTAACCACTTTCCAACCTTTCGGCATGGCGTTTTTAGTGTGTAACTCTTTAGCGTTACCAATGAAACGTACGCCACCTGTTACATGATAGATGAAGTCTACAACGACATCTGCACATTGGAAAGCGAACTCTTTATCGAAGTCGATATATTGTCCTTTCAAGCTGTGCATGTATTCAATTGCTTGCTTATACTTAACCACACTTTGTGGCGAAGGTGTCGGTTTCTTGCTTGTTTTTTTTGATAATTTCTTGCTCGGCGCTGGTTTTTTAACGCCATTGATGTATTTAGCGATTTGTTTATCTAAATTTTTTACGTTACGTGAATATCCACAAGCCTCTAATAAGTTACCAGGATCAATTTTATCTGCTTGAATGTCTTGGTGGCCTGGCACTTCTGTTTTGTAATCAATGCCCCAATAATTACATAAATAAGCAAGTACTCGTGCCATGTTATCTAACGACTTACGTGAACGTTCAATATTGCCTGGGAAGTAACTACCTTCCACTCCAAATGCTACATCATTAGCGTCTGCACCATACCATTGGTTGTCGGTAGGTGTATTATATACTACATGCCAGGCTTTCTCTGTTACTGGAATGCATACAATGCACTCTTTATCGTCAACAAAAATATGAGCGCTCGCAACAGTAGCCCAATTTTCCATATACGTATTTCTATAATAATTTACATTTGTTTGTGCTGTTGTGTGAGGGTTTCCAGTATCGTGTGCTACTGCAAATAAAGGTTTCTTACTTGTTAAAGGTTGCCCGCTTCTACGTGTTCCAATCGGTAAAAAATCATATTTAACGGGAACGCCATTCCATTTTTCTGCCATTATCCACGACCTCCACCAATTTTATTATTTTTATCTTTAGTTGAACCTGTACGTGGTCGAACTGTTTCCCAAATACCAGTAGCCATTAGTCCGCTTATTAAACCAGCAAGCAATCGACCACCAATTGACAATTCGGTAACTATTTCAGGAATAAAGGCTGTAATACCTCCTAAAACGATACCAATACCAATAGCAATTAAAGGTACAATGTTTTTAGGTATGCCAGCTTGCTTAACTAATTGCGTTAATGCGATTGTGATAACTGAAATCACTGTCGCAAATGCGATAATACTTTCCATTACTTCCACTCCTTTTTCAAAATAAAAAGCCGACACATAAGTGTCGACTTAAATTAATTTTATTTACAATTTCCGAACCAAAAACAAGACCAAAAATCAGCTTTTGCAAATAGTTTAAACATATTAATCATCTCCTTATATGCTGAATATCATTCTGACAACTGCGAAAATAATAGAACCTACTAATGAAAAAACCGTACCTAACATTAAACGTTTCATTTCTTTGATGTTTTTGCGATTTTCTCTTTTGCTTTCTTTATCAATCTCTCGTTCTCGATTAATACTATCTAGGGTAAAGTTCATTTTCTGATTTATCAGCTCTTGATTATGTTGTCCATCTTTTATTTGCTCCAAAGATGCGAATATCTTTTCATCATTATCTTCTAACCGTTTTATTCTTGTTTCATAATCGCGCCCTTTACTATCCTCCATTCTTGCACCTCTATTCTGCGTTAGTTTCAGTTGTTTCTCCTACATACTCTAATAAAGTTGTTAGCTTTACTGGTTTGACTGTCACTTTTTCAGCAATAATACCGAACTCATAGTTTAATTCATTTAGACTATTTAAACGTTCAGCAAGTGCTTTAATTTTATTTAAATCATCAAATTTAGTTGCGGTATTTACATTAGTAGTAGGGTAGAACTGTCCTCTAAAGTCATTAGATAAAGCTGCTTCTTCTCCTTTTTCATTCACTTGTACTAAGATGTAACTTTCTGTGTTTTTTACGATTTCGTTCATAATAAATTCCTCCTAAAATTTGGTATAAAAAGAGTGCTAAAGGTTACTCTCCTTCAGCACTTGTTTGTTCATTATTTTGTTGTTCTTCTTGCTCTCTAATTACTGCTCTTAACATTGCATTTTCTTGTGAAAGTTTAGCGTTTTGAGTAACTAACTCCTCGATAACATAACTTGGATTAGCTTGTAATTGATTGTTCATTTAATCGTTCCTCCAATTTATCTACTTTTTTAATTAATTCTTGAATAGCTTTAGTATTCCAAAACATCACTTCGTTACCATCAAACCCATCTCCATGTCGCCATTCGATAGGTATTTCTCGTTCAATAATAATTCCGTGATGATTACGTGCATAGTTTGTTTCTTTTTCTGAGTTTAATTTGTATGAATACAATTTCAAATCATTTCTAAATGCATCTAACACACTGTAATCCCATTCTTTAATATCATATTTGAATTTTTCAGATGACATAGCGTGCCAGTTAGCAAAGCGAATGTCTTTATATCCAACGTCTCCACCGTTATACCGTAAGTTATTTGTCACTCGTAATTCGCCAGTAGACACGCCGATATAAAAGTCTTTAGCAGTATTAACTCTTATAGAGTTCGCTTGTACATCTAAGCATTGTAAATCTTTATATTTCACATTGCCGTTGTTGTAACCTTTTTTATCGGTTATACGTAATGCGTCATCTACTAAAATATAAGCATTACTTCCTTTAGCAGTTAAATCTCCATATAATTTATCCGCAAAGAAATGACCTGTCCCAATATCACCATCTTTATTGGTAGCATAAATTGTACTGTTAATAGAACTTTTACTAAATCTTATTCCTGAACCATATTGTGACGTATCACTTGAAACATTACCGTATTTAAGAACACCGTCTGTGTATGCACCACTATCATTTTGTTTTACATACATAGCAAATTCATTGTTTCCAGTTCGGTTATCACGATAAGGTCTAAAGTAAATACCATAGTTACTTTCGATATTTACAGTTAAGTTTGCATTTAAAATAATACGACTGTAATCACTTTCTAAGGCTACTGCACCATAAGTTGAGTGAAGTCGTACACCACGAGAGGTATCATTATATTTTGTAGAATGAAATTCTAATGTACCTGCTGTTTCATCACCAGCACCTGCAAGCATTGTTGATAAACCTTTTTCGGTTAAATATAAGTTATAACCAGTTGTTCTATTTTGTACTTTTACAGTACCGCCTTGAACACCTAATCTTAAATTAGCGGTATCAGTTTCGTTTGCCCAAGTACGCGTGAAAGAACCATAAGAAAGGATAGAATTGTTTCTAATATCTAAATAATCAACACTATCCCCGCCTCGAATGCCAATGTTATTAACATTAATATCTAAACCTTCAGGACTTAAATTTAAACGGTTAATAACCTCGTTTTTACCGACTTTATCATCCACTCTACTTGCCATCACATTGAAGTCTTTATTGACTGTAATATCTACCTTATCGCCTCTAAGTTGAATACCATTTTTATCCATAGTGTAAGATTGAATATTACCATTCTCATCGTAACTTAAATTTATCCCCTTAGTTGTGGCTGATATTTCTGAAATCACTTGAGATAATGTTTTACGACTAGCGTTGAACTTTTGTTCATCAACTTTTAACGCTATTTTATCGCCATTTTGAGTGATTGATGTTTCTAGTTTAGTCATGGCTACGTCATTAGAACGTTTATACTCATCTGTGTAATTTTTAGCATTTGTTTCTGCTTGTTGTATGTCACTTTTTATATCTTCGTTAGCTGGTGTCCAATCAGTCGCTTTATTACCTTTTTCAAGTTTTATCCATTCAATAGTAGAGAAAGAAGTTGCACTATTAGGGTATTGATATATCCTTAGAGATGAGCTGTCTACTTTATTAGAGCCATCCCATCTTTCATCAACCCATTCAAAAGTCTTAATAAATACATCATTATTATTTTTATCTGAATTGTTTAGATCTCCAATTTTTACCATAGCATTAGTATTGTAAATTAAGAACGCTGTTCTATTATCACCTAAATCACCTTTAATAGATATTGTAACTATATCTCCTGGTTCTAATTTATCTATAATTGGAAATTCTTTGATTAAATAAGAGTTTTCTGTGAAAGGTCCTGACGTATCTGCGAGTAAATTACGACCACCAATACTTAAATTATTTACTTGGTTATCAGTATAACTTTTAGCCTCTGTCATACCACTCTCAAATTTAGTTAAAGTAACTTTATCAGTAATTTCATTTGAAAGTTGCTTTCTTTCACTATCAGCATTATCTAATCTTTGAACAATATTATTTTTATCGGTAGTGTAATCTTGTTTAGATACTTTACTTTCAATTTGTGTAGGTAAAATATCAAGTGTCGCTTTATTGCTTTGAACTGTCGTTTCTAAAGGTGTAAGTCGTCCGTCAACATCTCTTAATTTTTGCGCTACATCATCACTTTTAGCCATTAAACTAATCTGTTTATCTAATTCTGTTATGCTTGCCTCGTTAGTTGTTACGCGTGTTGTGATAGGCTCTAATTGATTAATAGTGTTTTGATTTGCTGCCTCTTGCGCCTCTTGCGCTTTTTGCTCTGCGTATGCTTTTGCTTCATCACGTTTTGCTATTGCGTCAGCTATTGCCCGTTTTTCTTCTTCGCTAACAATACCGTCAGCATATGCTTTTATTTCTGTCTGTTTTAATTCGTCTTGTGCTTTAGCATACGCTTTCGCTGCTTCTTCTGAGTTTTGTTGCGCTTGTTGTATATCTTTTTTAACATCTTCATTAGCCGGCGCCCAACCTGTAACTTTATCGCCTTCAACTAGGATAGCTTTTTCGATTGTTACATTTAAATCGACGTTAGATTGACCGGCTACATCTTTATAAATAAGAAATTCTGTACTTGCAGCTTGTGCTGTAAATGTATAAATGATTTTACTGTCTTTAATATCTACTGTATTTCTTGCTCCATTAGGGTTATATGGATAAACGCTAGTTTGCCCGCTTTGTCTTTCATCAGTAGTTATAAAGTTACAAGCAAAGGTGTAGTGTTTGCCAATTTCTAACGGTTTTGATAAATAAAAATGTATTAAAGAATAAGTGTCATTATTTGAAAAATCACTTCGACTTTCACTATTTAAAAGTAAGTTTTCACTTCCGATATTTAAACCGTCTATTTTACGTTCTACACTGCTAATACTCGCGCTTATTTCGTTTTTAGTAGTGTTTATCTTACTATCTATTTCCTTACCTAAAATACTGTTTAAATTGCTTATTTGACCGTCTGTATAATCTTGTAATGTAGTTTTAAGATTTTCTACTTCATTACGATTAGGTATATCAGCATATAACTGTTGATTTTCGCTATCCCAACGACCATTAGGTAACGTTTGTGCTATTTTATCCATAGCATCATTAAACTTCTCATCAGTATATTGTGATTGAAGTAATTTCAACCGTTTATCAATAGAAATTTTAGCCTCAGTAACGTATTTATATAACGTTTGTAATTTTTCTCGATACACTGTAAATAAAGTTTGAGTATCAATCAACTTACCTATCGTTGCTGTATCTTCATCCATGCTATCTAAATTAGTTTTAATGTTTTGATACACGCTATCTACGTCTGATAATGCTTGGTTTAAGTTTGCTTTTAAATCATCATCGACAAGATATTCATTATTTAACACATCGTACACATCATTTTGTAACTTACTATGTTGAATAGTTAAATTGATGAAACTATTATTTAAATCTCGATACATCACTTGCTCACGTCTTAAACCACCGATTTTTTCAACATCATCAGCAGTTTGAGTGATCCATTCCCCGTTCCAATATCTACGTAGTACTGCAACATCAGGATTAGACGTGTCGTACCATAATGTATCGTTTTGTGGGTTTTCTGGTGGCTCTGCACCTTTAAATATTTTACGTTCGTAATATTCTAACTCCCCAGCTACAACATCACTCACAATAGTATTCACATTAGATATATTGTCGTTTAGTTTTTTAGTAATTTCATCTAACTTTCTATTAAAAAACTCTCTTAGTTTTGTTTCTTCGTACTCAATGACATTGCCGAATGTAAATTCACTTTCATCTGACAACCAATTGTATTTAATACCTATAACTTCTGCTTCTATATATAAAGGTGGTCTAAAATCTCTGTCTTTTACCCTTACTATATCTCTAAGATGAACATTTATATCTTCGTAATATTTATGAATATCAATTGAAGATACTTCGTAACTTATCGCTGCTTGATTACGCTTATTAAGTTCTGTTTTAGCAAGTGTAGTCAGACGTTTGAGTGTCATATTCTCATCTTCGGTTTCAGGCTCATATACATCCCAAATATAACGATTAGGAAGTCCGAAAATCTCTTGTGCTTCATCATCTACTACAACAGTTTCAATTCTTGAACCATCTTCTTTTTCAGGACCAACTGCAAGTAAAGCAGTTTTCACTTCAGATAGATCAATCGTTCTAGTCATACCTGTTAAGTCTTTACCTTTAGTGATTTCCTTACCTTTAAATAAGTTTTTAGGTTTAGTAATTGATACATAACGATGTTCGACTGAATGAGCGCTTAACTCAATATAGAAATCAGGAATCATGTCGTAAGTAGTACAAAGCATATAAATTAAATCAAACGGATTAGTATGAGAAGTCCATGAAGTTGTACGATTGCCTCCATATTCAGTATCGTCAGACACTTCCCAACCTGTATCAGCAAGTGTTTTGAGTAGCGCTTGTGTTGTTGTATATGCTTCAAACTTACCAGGCTTAATAGGCTTTGCTGTTTTCAAATCTTCTAAGTAACTAGCGTTACATTCGATTTCAGTTGTACCATCAAAATTATCTGTGATGTGGATGATAACAAACTCTCTAAACGTACCATTATTATCTTGAGCGATAATTCGATTACGTTCTCTTAATTTCTCTGCTCGAGTATTTTCAATCGTAAAATCAAAAGTTTCTGTTTTTTCTTCTACATTCATACTCATTTCAGCATTAATCAATGCACCATCACTTTGACTAATGAAATCAATAATGTTGTCATTAAAATCAAGTACATGTATTCCTACATTCTTCACTTTTCCACCTCCAATCTATAAATATCTATCTTGCCAATATACTGTCGTGTCGTATGTGTTTTCGGGATAAATAATACATTCATTCATCCCTTTATTTATGTTGAAGAAGTCACTACCAAACGTTTTTAAATCGAGTGCAGGTTCTTCGTTAATTGTTACTGTCTTTTCTTCCATATTAATATTAATTAAATCACCTTTTTTAATGATTAAATCTCTTGCTTTAGGTGGTTTAGGTAATATTTCATGATTATAACTACCTAAAATTGTTGTAGGCATATGATAATTACTACCGTTTTTAGCAATATAGATACTTACTGCTGATATAGGTCGTTGATAGAAGTTTCCTGCATCCACAAATACTTTTTCAGTCACATCTACTGGAGTAATTCGTTTAGGATATTCTACTTCATCATATTTCCATGTTTTTATATAAAATTTATCTCCAATACGTTTTAAACGCATATAAATTACTATATGTTTCCATGTGTAAAACTTCGGTGCGTTTGTATAACTGTATATCTTCTTTTGGTTACCGTTTTGGTCGAATAGTGTCACATGTATTGTGCCAATATTTTGCGTTGCTCTAGGGTTGCTATAACCAATAGAAGCGATCACACGGTTATCTGTGTCATATATATATTGAGTTGCATGTGTTGCACCTTTTTTACCTTGATTAACATGTATTTTAACTGTCGAACTAAAATCTTGAGTGCTTTTACCGAATGAATGCTTATATTCTGCACCATTCCATCCACTTGTAGATGTAATTGAACTTTCATTAAGCATAAAAGCGTCTTTAGAAGAACTCATTGCCATAGCACCACCAACTGTTCCACCAGTAACGTTGTCGTTAATAGTACCGTTAGTGACTTTAGTCCATCCAAAGAAAGAACGCATCTCATCATTAAACAAAGTCGGTGTATAATCTTCGACTTTCTTATCTAAATCATCATCGCCTATCATAAAATAATCTTCATCATTTTTTGTGATAGAGAAATAACTCGCATTCTTTAATGCTGTTGCTTGCACAATGATAGGACTGTCTGCTGTTCCTGTACTTACGACAGAAACTTGGTCAGAAATAGCTGTGTTTTTAGTACCTTCTACTGCGTATTTGTATGGATCAGCTAAAACAACATTTATATTGAATTGCCAAAAATTTCTACTATACTTTTCTAATTCAATAGGCCCTTCAAAATAAGCATTCCAGTACCAGTTTTGTGATTTAAATTGGAGTGGTACTGAATGATCGTAGTCAAAGAACTTAACAAGTTCATTTAATACCTCATCATGTGTTTTTATACCACCTTCGGAAAGATAACTATTTTTTATAATTAATGGTAGCTCGAATTTATATTCTTTTAGTTGTCTATTCTTGATGATACTTCCATTTCTACCTAAAACTTCTTCAGTTTCAATTTCAAAATTAAAAGAGGGTATTTTAAACCCTCTTTCAACTACTAACCACGGAAGTGTTTTTTTATTAACTTTTATAGTATCAATCAATTATGTGACCTCCCCTGGTTTAAATCTTGATTTTCTTTGTTTTTGTCTATTGTATTTATCAATAGAATTAAAAACTTGTTGTTCGTGTGTATATTTATCAATCGTTGGATTAAAGTCTTTATCAGCAATAGCATTATTACTTGCTACTATTTGAGTCAATAGAGTAATTTGTTGTTGTTGCGCTTGTAACATTTGAAGTAGAACATCATCATCATTACTACCATGTGGTCTAGGTAATGAGTTTGGTCGTTTGTTACGTTGGTTTTTACCGTCTATATCTTGTGCAGCAAGTGCCAATAACTTCATCGCATCAGAATTACGACTTGGATCAGTAGGAATTATCCATTCAGGATAACCACCTTCTGCAATGTTGTACCAACCTGCATTTTTTATTAAGCCACCTGTGGCAAACTTTTTACGTCTACCAGTTGGCCCCCAACCAGTTAAGCCACTAGCCATACGACGTTTCCAATATGATAAGTTAGCGCGCCAATCTGTGTTATTGAAGAAAGCAAGTAATTGGTCGTAACCGTTTTTAATGTTTCTATGTCCTTTAATTGCGTAGCTGTTAAATGAGCCTGGTGTGTATTGTAGTAAACCTTGTGCTTCATTACCGCCACTGTTTACGTCTTTTATCCCTTGTGTAACTCCAGCATTACCGCTACTTTCTGTTTGGATAAGTCGAGCAACATCGTTCACATCAGCGTTAGATACTCGCACACCAATCGCTTTAGCAGCACGTCTGATATCGGGTTTCCATGCGCTTGCTGATTTAGAAACACTCTTACTACCATTATGTGACTTTAACCATTTAACTGGATCAATAGAATGTCCTGTCATTGAGCCGAAACCATGTTTATTCATTTCATAATGTAAGTGTGGTCCACTACTTGAACCTGTGTCACCAGAAATACCAATAGCGTCACCAGGTTTAACACGTTGTCCATTTTTAACAAGCCATTTACTCAAGTGGCCGAAATAAGCATCATAAGGTTTCGCTCTTACGATAACATGTTTCCCAAAGCCTGATGCTGTATGTCTTGTTTCAACTTTACCGCCCATCGGCGTTAGGACTTTTTCATAAATATATGGTAAGTCAATACCTGGATGCGCCCAGTTAAACGGATAGCCTGGTGGTGGACCGTTCGGACTGTATCTTGTAGTAATGTTATCAAGATACTTAATAAATCGACCATCGCCATCGCCACCAGAAACGTCATCTAACCAACCACCGAATAATGACTTAACGCCTTCTTTTAGTTGTTTCCACATTGCGTCCCAAAGCATTTTAGGAATTTCTCCGTTAACCATACTAAAGTCAACGCCGAACTCTTTTAGGACTTTATTAACAAGTTTTCCAGGACTACCAATATATTGTAATAAGTCTCCTGCTTTCTCTTTAGCCCATGTCCCTGCAGCACCTAGAGCGCCTTTAGTTGTGTTAATCATTTTCTTAGCACCGTCACTAAGTGACTTAACTGTGTGTTTAGCACCTGAGCCAATATCTTTAGTTTTGTCAGTAACGTATTTCCACGCTTCTTTTGCAGCGCCTCCAGCACCACCTGCACCAAAGCCACCTTGTCTCATCATTTCTCCAGCATCGAATGTAGGATGCTTATGTTTTTTATGTTTCTTAGCTTCTCTTAGCATACGTTTTCTAACATCTTCACCGCTATCTGTACCACGAGAAAATTTAGGGATAAAACCTTGATTTCGGAGTTTTTGAGTGTTTCTACCACTTATAACTTTATCGCCTTTATCCAATGGAAAAATTACATCTTTACCAATAGGTGCAATGATTGATCCGTTTTTACGTTGCACCAACTCTTGATGTCCGTTTGATCCTGTTCCATTTCCTCTACCTTTGTCATTCAAAGTAGCTAGTGTAGGACGGTTGATTGCACCATTAGAAACAAAACTTTGTGAGCTTACACCCTCTGTACCAGTAGAGAGTTTAGGTATTTTACTATCTATACCTAATTTGCCACCTACCCAGTTTACTGCTTTGATTAATGCGTTCAGACTTTTCTTGACTGCGCTAACCATTCCAGTAATATGACCTTTGATTTTTCCAATAATTTTTTTAAGTCCTTTAGACATATTATTAAATACGTTCTTTACACCGTTCCATAAACCTTTAGCCATATTAACGGTTGTGTTCTTGATACTTCTCCAAGTGTTCGACATAAAACTTTTAACTTTGTTAAAAATATTACGCGTTCCATTTGATAAACTATTCCAAGTACCTTTAACGCCACTCCATAAAGATTTCGCTAATCGCACTGTTGTATTCTTGATGTTACGCCAAATATTACTCATAAAGTTTTTAAGTTTATTAAAGATATTACGCGTTACTTTAGACAAACTATTAAATGCATTTTTAACGCCATTACTTAAACTTTTAGCTAATTTTATTGTTGTGTTTTTGATAGCTGTCCAAGTTCTTGTGATAAACGCTTTTAAATTAGCTAGTATTTTTCGAACACCATTGTACATGCCTTTAATAGCGTTAATGACACCGTTTTTAATAGCAGTCCATATTCTGATAGATATTGCTTTAATACTTTGCCATAGACGAGTGATGAAGTTTTTAAGTGTGTTAAGGGTATTTCTAGCTGTGCTAACCAATGTTCGAATAATGGCTAGCACTCCATTTTTTAAGGCAATCCATAATTTAATAGCAGTATTTTTAATACTTATCCACAATGCAGATAGGAAACCTTTTAGAACTGTGAAATTATGTTTAGATAATGTAACAAAATTTCGGATGATCGCAAGTACACTATTTTTAATGCTAGTCCAAATTGCAATAGAAATATTTTTAATTCCATTAAGGATAGCAACTATAATATTTTTTAATCCAGTAAATAAAAACTTAATAGTGGCAACTAACACTTTAATTATTCCAAGCGTTACATTTTTTACAATCGTCCATATCGTTCTAAACGAATTAATGATCAATTGTCCGATAGTTTTAACAATAACCACCATATTACCGAGTGTAGAACGTAATATGCCCGAAATAATTAACAAGTATCCACTAAATACTTGTTTTACACCTTCCCATAAAAGTTTAAAGTCTCCTGTGAACAAACCTTTGAATATTTTAATAACGCCACGAATGACATTAAGCCCACCTTGGACTATTTCACGTAAGCTAGTGAACACATTGATGACAATTTGTTTAATACCACCGAATGTAATACTAAAGAAAGCTTTGATACTCGATAATATCGGCTTAATTACACCATTAAATAGCGAATTCAAAATTGAGCCTATTGCAATCTTGATAGTAGTAAATACCATGATAATAAAATCGCCATTTTGTTTCCAAAACGTTTTAAAGAAAGCTCCGATAATAGTAGATGTTGTTTTTATAAAGTTAACAAAATCATTGTAAGCGCCACGTACCATTAAAAGAGTAGCATAAAATTGTTTTGCTGCTTCATCAGGTAATATCTTTTTAAGAATGTTTAAACCTTTCCCAGAATTATTATTC
This sequence comes from Staphylococcus sp. HMSC070D05, assembly GCF_001815595.1. Classification (NCBI taxonomy): domain Bacteria; kingdom Bacillati; phylum Bacillota; class Bacilli; order Caryophanales; family Staphylococcaceae; genus Staphylococcus; species Staphylococcus sp. HMSC070D05. The sequence continues at coordinate 39,038 of NZ_KV821095.1, forward strand.
ATAACAGCGCCGATTGCACTAAAGAATTGTTTAATTACATTCCCTAAACCAATGAATGCGTTTTTTATTGGCGTGACTACTGTGTTGACGATATTTCTAAATGTTTCCGACTTTTTATAAGCAACCACAAAGGCTGTTCCTATACCTGCAATAGCTGCAATTGCTAACCCTACCGGACCAAGCATGAATTTAAATGCGCCACCTACTAAAGTTAAACCTTTAGCAGCAAACGGTGCTTTAGTTCCTAGGAAATTCATTAAACCGCCAGCTTTTGTGATATCTGTCATCACAGGACCTATTGTAGTCATAATACTTCCTAGTGCTGCGGTAAACGCACCTGTGGTTAAGATTAAAGGTCCTAAAGCTGCAGCGAATATGCCTAATCCTACCACTCCTGTTTTCACCCAACCAGGCATATTTGTAAACTTATCAGCTAACATTGCAAGAAAATCAGCGGCTTTGCGTATATGTGGTGCTAGAACATCACCTATACTAATCGCCATTGATTCGATAGCTGATTTCATTTTTCGAATCGAACCGCCAATGCCACCTTCCATCTCGTCACTCATACGTTTAGAAGCACCTGTTGAGTTATCAATAGACTTAGTCAATTTTTTGTAGTCCTCATCTGAAGCATTGATGACAGCTAATGCACCACTCATTGCTTCTTTACCAAATATAGTAGCTGCAGCACTTGCTTGTTGGTCTTTTGATAAACCTTTAAATTTATTACGTAACTGACCCATAACATCACGCATAGGAAGCATTTTACCGTTACTATCAGTAATAGATATACCTAATCTATCCATTTCTTCTTTCATAGCTTTTGTTGGTTTAGCAAGGTTAGTGAACATCGTTCTTAATGCTGTACCAGCTTTTTCACCTTTAATCCCAGCATTGGACATTAATCCAATAGCTATTGATGTATCTTCCACAGTATATCCCAACGCGCCTGCAACTGGAGCAGCATATTTAAACGCTTCGCCTAAACCACGTACATCTGTATTAGCTTTAGAACTTGTCTGTGCTAATACATCTGCAAATCGTCCACTATCTTTCGCTTTCATACCAAATGCTGTTAACGAGTCAGTAACGATGTCACTTACTGCACCTAAATCTTCACCTGATGCAGCTGCTAACTGCATGACACCATCGATACCGCCTAGCATATCTTTGGTATCCCAGCCGGCCAAGGCCATGTAGTTAAGAGCTTCTGCTGATTCGGATGCACTAAATTTAGTTTTAGCCCCCATTTCAAGGGCTTTGTCTCTTAATTGTTGAAACTCGCCACCAGTAGCGCCCGATGTCGCTTTAACTTTACGCATTGAGTCATCAAAATCAATACTCTTTTTAGCTGCAAGACCGAACCCAGCTACAATAGGAGCTGTAACATACATAGACATGGAACGACCGACATTTTTCATCGATTCTCCGACACTGGTAAGTTTAGGTCCGATATCAGTAAACTTTTGACCTAATCGACCAAAACTACTATTAGAGACTCTAGCTGCTTCTTGCGCTTCTTTTTGGAATCTTTTGAAACCATCTACAGTTTGGTCTAGCTCGTGTTCGAGTCTATTTAATGTATCAGCTTGTTTATTATATTCAGTTCTTAATCTAACCGCTTTTGCGCTATTTGCACCTTGCTCTTTCGCAGTTTGCATATATTGATTACGCAGTTCTTTAACATTATTCCTCTGTTGCTTTGTCGCAGCATCTAACTCACGAATTCTATTTTTATAACTTGTCATAGACTTTTCTGAGTATTTAAAGTTGTTACTCGATAATTTCAAGTCAGAATTCAATTGTCTAAAACTGCGCCTAATGCCAGCTAATGTCGAACCAATACCCATATCCTGCATAGATAGGTCAATCTGCAAACCTTTAATTCTTTCTGCCATACTTCCACCTCCTTACTTATAAATTGGTGAATGCGTCTAACATGCTGTCTTTTTTATCGACTGATTTGGTTGGCTTTCTGCCATCTTCAATAACATCCATAAAAAAAGAAAAGGGCATGTCCAAGATATCGTTGATATCTTTTCCGCCCTCTTTCATCATGTCATATGCTACTTTTTTTAAATTTTGCTTATGTTCCGACCATGTAACCACTTTATTATTTAAATCATCTTCGCTAATTGCTTTTTTCTTTGTTCATCCATTTGACCTTGAGCAATAAATTGTACTTGTGATCGAATTTCTTCAATTGCATCAGGTGCATGTAAACGATCTAACAAATCATCACTTGTAAATTGTTTGTTATATACATCTACTACAAAATCAGTCATACGTTTGAACATTTCTTTTTCTGTTAATTCGTTTCCGTCTTCAGAAGTACCTTCCATAATGTCAGTTGCTTCATAAATTTTACGGAATGGAATAAAGTTAGGTGTGAAATATGTCTCAACCTCGAAATTTCCATTTTTATCTTCCTTAACGTTCCCTTCTTTATCTAATGATACTAATTTAATGAAATTAATTTTTTTAGCCATTTGTAAAACTCCTTTTAATATAATGATTTTTATTTGCAAATAAAAAGAGGGCTATATGCCCCCAAAATTAGTTTTCAATCTTTTTAATCAATGGTTTACGTTGACGATTGTCGCTTGAAGAAAGCTCAAGAATACGTTCTTCGTCAATTTTTTTGTTGGCAGGACGCGGAAATGTCTTACCTTTTTCGTATAATTTCTCGTTATCTTGTAAATCTTTAAAAGTTTTTAATACTTCATATTTAGCCATTAAGTAAATCCTCCTTATAATTATGCTCCGATATCAGATGAAACAGGTTCCTCAGAAACAGTCGCATTAGGGTGTGGTTTACCGAATACTTTTTGCCAAATCGCATCACGCATGATAGTTACACCTTTTTCATCACGACCTAAAAGCATTGTTTGTTCTTTATCAAAGCCTTCAACTTCTGCAGGCATGAACTCAGCTGTAGATTGGTCTTGAGAGAATTCGACACCATCTTCTTTAGTTTGTCCACTAACTTCAGGGAATGTGAACATACCTTTAAGCAATCCAACATATTCAGATGCTCCAGTTTCTGTTGTTTTTTCAAATATAACTGCGACATATGGCGGTGTATTATTACCTACACCGATCACGCCATCATCAGATTTATCTAAACCAAATAAAACTTCTCTATCCTCAATTGGTAAGTGGTGGAATGTAGATTCTAATTCGACAGTTCCATTTGAAACTGCTAATTCAGCAACACTATTATCCCCATATGCTTTTTCAATAGATTGTTCTTTTGATACCTGAACTTCTTGTAAGTATTTAATACGTTCAGGGTCAGTTACACCTGAAACCTCTTCTGTATTCAAAGGCATATAGTAAAATCCTGTAATACCTGTAAATGAATTATATTTTTTTGCCATTCGTAATTCCTCCTATAAATTTAATTCAGAACGATAAAAGGTCCCCTCGTATCTTCGAGCGGACCTGTACATTTTTGATTCTTCGTCGTATTCCGGTTTTGCATTTGATGTGTTTTCCATTTTCAATTGTTCTTTCATTAATCGTGAAATGTGATAACTAACTTTATTCCTTACAAAATACGCTTGATACTCTTCAGATTCAGGTACAAATACATCAACTTGTACAAGATAGCTTAATGCAAGATTATCGTTATCAGCGTATTCGACAGGTAATGTGTCATCAACCTCACTCATTACAATATAAGGTTTTCTCATATCTGATGGTTCGGGGTATTCATAAAACTTAATACGATTGCTAACATATTTTTGTACTAACACATCCTTAACAAGAATGTTGTAAATTTCCATTAAAATATCTCTCAATCGTATCAACCCCTTTTCAACCTTTGTTTAACAATTTGAAAATAAGTCTCTTGACCACTTCTTAAAGCACGTTCTACCGCACCTTTTCCTCGGGGGTTAGGGTTCTTGATCGTACCAAATTCATTTAAATGAATAATTCTGTAGCGCTCCTTAGGACCTTTCCAATGTATTTTAATAGTCCGAACACCATTTAAAGTGAAAGGTTTAGATAATTTCACTTCAGCTTTACTAGCGCCTGTGTCTTTAAAACTTTCAAAGTTGTTTTTGATTTTTTGAACAATTACATGACCACCAGCAACTAAAGCTTCATCCACGATGCGTTTCATTTTTGCTTTACCATATCTATTTTCAAGTTCGCGTTCTAGTTCCTTCATACCTTTTAATTTAATCGCCATTTGCTACACCTACTACTTTAATCATTTCTTTATTACTTGAATTAGGCGCAAAGTCGATTATTTTAAATGTAGAATTTTCATACAATCCATAAATAAGTTCGAACGTATCTGAGTGATTGATTTGATAATCAGTATGTGGATTTCTAAAATTAATCGTAATTTTATGAACGCCAGTTATACCGTTTGTTTTTTCTAAATCTTTCGTAGAACTCTCATAAACTTCACAAAGCGTCGTAAACGCTTCTTTTTTCTTTTTACTTCCTGGAAACGGACCATCTTTTTCCACCATACGAAAAAAAGTAACGGGTACTCGTAAGTCTCCGCTACTTATTTTAGGTGGTTTATAATTCTTATTCATAATCTACCTCCCTCATATTTTCAAGTGCAAAAGAGGTGATTTGACTTAGAAAGTTATCGTGGAAAAACTCTAAATTATCATTATAAGCATACCTTGTACGCTCATATACAAGCTCAGCTCCACGGTTATTCTTATTCATATCAAACTCTTGGCAACGATATTCAATATCTTCGTAGGATTGTTCGAGTAATGATTGTATATGCTCATCTTCGAACGTATGAAAAATTTTTAATCGTCTCTTCATTTCTTCAACATGATTTTGAGTGATCATTTAATCACCCCTTTCAATTATGCGCCTACATCAGGTGATACTGAGTCAGCGGATGGTTTTGATGCAATATCCAAGTCGTAAACCAAAGCTACTTTATTATCGTCTGGCATACCATGCGCAAATTGTTTTGCGATAAACACATCAGCATCTTCTAACGCAAGTGTTTGGTCATATGACTTGATAGTTACTGAGCCGGTTTGAACTGCATAATAACGACTTCCTACAACAAAAATAGCTTTATCAGGGTCTACAAACTCTGATGCTACAACATCTACGTTAAATGGTAATGACGTTACCCAAGCACCGTTTACTGTTTGCATAGTGTTTTGGGCTTTTACATAGAATTGATCTGCTGGGTTAACTAGAAGTGTTACACCTGTACTTACGTCTACTTGTGCTCCATTCTCTTTAGTTGAAAGCGTCGTAAGCGCTTGCGCTAATTCATTAGCGGTAGTTTGAGCATCCGCGAATGTCAATGTCCCTGCTGATGCTTTATCAGTCGCGCCAGTAATAGTTACGCCGTCTGTATCATATGTTAAATCTTTTGTTAGTCCATAAGGTTGGTTTGACGCTGCACCGTTACCTTTAACAATACCTTCTTCTAATTTAAGTGCCATCGCTTCTGCTAATTGCAAGCGAACATAACGCTCAATCCATTCTGGGCCAAACTCCAACATATCTTTAGGCACGATGGCAAATGCAGTTAATTTATTTTGTGAGAAATTCAATTCTTTAAAATTCGCTTGAATTTGCCCTTGAATCTTACCGAATACTTCTCCCCAAACAGCAGCACCTTTAGGATCTCCAACGATTAAACGCGTTTTAATTCCAGCGATTTGAAAATTAATTTTAGATAATAGAGGTCGTGCTTTTTGCATATCTTCAAACACACGTAATACTGTAGATTCCGGTAAAATAACCTCTTCTTTATAAGTGTCTAAGTTTGCATCATCTTCTACTAAGTTAGTAAAGAAACGTGATTCTTCAGCGGTAAGAATGTTTTCCCCTCGATTCATACGCACTTGCTTATCTGTCGAAGTGTTATAAACTTCTTCACGCGCTTCTTTTAACACTTCGTTCTGCAAATTAGAAGAGAAAGCAGCCATGTATTCCGCATATTTATTTTCAATCGTTTCAGGGTCAGCGTCATTTCTTACTGCCTCAAAATATTCATTCTTTAAATTCTCAACATCTTTGTTGATTGAATCTTTAAATTTCATCGTCATAATTTTTCCTCCTATAAATAACGTTTTTTCTTTGGTTTATTATTACTATTTTTGAAATTGGCTAATTGAATTTTCAAACTTTCAATTTCATTCTTCATAGCAATCATTTCATCATTGTTTTCTACATCTTCTTGCGTTTCTTTAGGTGTTTCAACCTTATCTTTCGTTTTATCCGCAAAACCTTTATCTACGGCATCTTGTGCTGTAAACCAAGTTTCATCAGTCATGAGTTGTTCAATCTCTTCATTATCAAGTCCTGTTTTATCTTTATAAACTTCAACAATAGACGCATCCACTGTCTCTAAGGCATTTAGTGTCTTCTTAACGTCCGCCTTATTACCAATTGCGATGGTCGCTGCTTCGTGAATCATCAGCGAAGCACCTTTGCTCATAATAAGCTCATCGGCCGCCATTGCAATGATAGAGGCCGCACTCGCAGCCAAAGCAGTAACTTCAATTGTGATGTGTGAAGAGTGGTTTTTTAAATAATTATAAATTTCAATTCCTTGAAAGGCGTCACCACCAGGGCTGTTTAAGCGAATTACAATATCTTTATCTACACTATCTAATACTTCGGCAATATCATGACTGTTAATAGTTTCATCGGCAAAGATAGAAGATTGAGCCACCGGTCCACTAAGAGTGAGAACAAATTTATCGTCTTTCACTTCGTTTTTAAAAGCATATTTAGACGTTGCTTTCATTAGCTCTTGTTTCGTCTTCATTTTCATTCTCACCCCCTTTCAATTCATCCTCAGGTTGATAGTTTTTAGTCAAAATAAAACGGTCTCCACCTTCAACAGGTGCAAGACCGAGCATTTCACGAACTTCATTTTGTTTAGCTGCGCTTGATGATATTAATTTGTCTACTTTTTCTGCATTCTTGATTGGATCTACCGTATTGATACCAACAACTTTTATACGTTTACCACTTAAAAATTCGCTTTCAGTAAAAAACTTGCTATTCAATTCATCTTCGATTTTTGAAATTAAAGGATTAATGCAGAAATCTATATATGCACTCATAGCATTACTTAAATCAGCAACATCTCCATGTATTAAGTTCGATGGAATACCTACAATTTTCGCAACATCATCAATAATCATGCGTTTGACTTTTTGTAAATTTTCTCCGCCATTATCATTACCAGTTGTGCTATCTTTTGACAGTTCTTTATATTCGAAACCTGGCACTTGAGGCACGATCGCAACACCATTATTCTTAAATTGACTATAAATTTTATCAATATACTTTTGCAATCTTGTCATTTTTTTATTATCGATATTTCCACCGCCAGAATCGACGCTAACAATACCTCTGATTTGATTTTTACGAAGTTGCGTATCCATCATACGTCCGAAAAGTTCTCCATAATCTGCAAATAAGCTCTCAACAAATCTTTGTAACTTATCGTTGTTATAATTTAAATATATAACTTCATTCATCCTAAAAGAACGTTCAAATTTGAAGTCTTTTACAATAATATCTTTAAAAACATCTTCGTAAACAGCAAATTCTTCTCTATAAAAATCATCAGCAATCAATAAGTCATCTGAGTCGCTTTTAATGATTAGAACCTCATTGTCATAAACCAATTTGTAAATAACTTTGTGCCAAAAATCAGTAGCGCTTGAGTCTGTGTTAGGTCTTACATTCAGTTTATAATACAATTTATCTTGCTTTAGTTCTTGATCATCTTTAACCCAAAATTCAGATTGGCTGAATGTTCGTGAAATAAAATTAATTACAGTTTCAATAGCCATTCGCTTCAAATATGAACGATTGGCTGGGTCGTTTGCTAATTCTAAATCGAGCATATCTCTTAATTCTAAATTCCTCTTAAATACTGCATCCAAAAAACCCAATTAACCACCTCCTTTGTTACTAAAAATTAAGTTGATCTAATAAATCAAACGCTTTATCTAAATCGATTTCTTGTATTTCATCTATACTGTATAAAGCGTGTAAGAAAGCATGGAAACCATCAGTTTTACGTCTATGTTCATCTTTTTTGATAAATTCTTTATTACCATCTTTTTTAACATGTACCGCAACATTGTTCGTATACCAACGCATTAATGGATTGTCTCCGAATATAATTCTATGATTTGCAAATAATGTTTCAATTCTAGGCGCTAACTTACTATGGACACCTCTTGGATTTCGTAATACTTCTATTTCAAACCCAGCTTCTTCAAATAAAGGTCGCATTAAATCCATACGGAAATTATCTGCAACTACTTTTTGAACAGCGTACTTTTCACGCATTTTTATAAACCAGTTGACAATGTGAGCAGGGTTTATTGAAGGCTCATCTACGATTGTTAAATGCCCTTGTCTTTCCCATTCTTTTATCGGAGGTTTTAACTGAGCTTGGTCAAGATATTCCTTGCGAGCAAAAGAATGAGAAATCCAAACAACATTATCACCTTGTTTGAATAACAAGCCTACTGCTGCAAAATCTTTGATACTAGCATAATCAACGCCTCCAATTGCAGTTTTATTTTTTAGTGGTGGTATATCACGACTTGTTGCAAGTACATCATCACGAGATGCTACAATTTTGCTAGAATCTTCTTCAGGTAGATTCATTCGCTTAGTCATAAAATTTTCATAACCACTTGGGCTATGTTTCAAGTCGTTATATTGATTTAAAACTTTACGATAAAGGCGTTTGCCATAATCACTCATAGGTTCTTCAAACATAGGATTTGCTTTAGACCACTTAGATGGGTCATCCTTCTCATCTTTATGATCTAATCGACAGATAAATGGAAACAGCCGGTCATCTGTTGCCTTTCCTTCTAAAATATCGTTTGAACGTTCTTTCATTTTATCTAGGAAACCTTCACGCACGAATCCATCTGTACCAATAAAAAATTCTCTAGGATGCTTAACTTTACCTAAGCCACTAGAGAATACATCAACAATATCGTTATTTTCATACCTGTGAACCTCATCATAAATTATAAATCCTTCACGACCACCATCTTTACTTCCTGCATTACTAGTTGCATATTCAAACTTACTTTGAGTCTTAGTAGAAGTAATTCTAAGTTTAGTCAGGTCAAATAAGCCTTTTCCTTCTACATCATTAACTTTCCCCTCGTACAAACCATGTTTGATTATCATTCTGTGCATTTCTTCAAATGATGTTTTAGCTTGCTTTTCTGTGTTGGCTACAACAGTGCCATCATAATTATCGATATCATGCAATTCACTAATGAAATATGTCGATAATCCACTTATTAGACCGTTTTTACCAGCACCACGCGCAACAAGCCAAAAGAATTGTTCAAAATAAAGTTCATTTTCCTCATCAAAGAGAAATACAAATGCTATTAAAAATTTCTGAAAGGGTTGTAATTTGAAATAAAACCGTTCAATAAAAGCTATACATAGTTCAATTTGTTCATTATCAAAGTATAGATCGTTTCTATATAAGATGTTGTTTTCTAGATGATCAATCAATTTTATTCTATCGTTATTAAGTTTAATTTCTCCATGCTTGTACTTGTCAATATACCATTTGACATGTTTATTTATCTCCATTCAACATACTCCTTAAATTGCCAGTCTCTTTATCAACCACAACATCTATTTCTTCAGGAAGTAGTTTAGATAATTGCATGATTATCTTTTGATAAGCCGCATCTCGTGAATTGAAAAGCTTAGCAATAGGTCTTTCCCTTTCGTATGGAGGAGCGCTCTCAGATTGAGTAAATAACTCATAATCGCCTTTTTCTTGAATGTCCAACCATGCATCATCTAATAATATACGCATTCGTGCAGCTTGAACAATTAAACCTTGTGCTACCCGTTTTTTATCATCAGGTATAGATTTAAATATTTTATCCAGTCGTTGTTTTTCTTTTTTTACACGAGCTTCATGTTGTTTAATTTGTTCTTCGTTACGTTCCATCGCAATATCACCTCATTTCAGTTTATCTAGGAGGGGGGGTCATACGTGAAAAAATTATAATAAATGTCGGGAGAAGACTCCCCTGCCCCGTTTCCCCTTCAACAATTTAATCCAAAAATATTTAAGCGGGGGGCTATTTATTTTTTACCACCATTCATCGCCAGTCCATTTTGTTTCTTTTTTAGGAAATGCTCTCCCTTTTTGATATCTATTATGCTTTTTATTATGACAACTCACACATAACGTGACTAAATTATCCATATCGTAAGCTAAATCAGGATGACTATCTAACTCTTTAATATGGTCAACATCAAGAGACTTGTGTTTTGTGCGATCTATAGTTTTTACTATGCCTTCCTTTTTGCATTCTTGGCATTCATAATTATCTCTTAATAAAACTTTTTCTCTGAGTTCACGCCACTTTTTTGATTTATAAAATCTCATTGTTTCTTTATCTACATGACGATCACTTGCAGGTTTACTTTTACCATCATTAAACCATTCTCTTATAACTTGCTTGACTTTATCTTTATCTGGTCTATCACTATTGTTCACACGTTCGATACACGTATCTATATCAGTATCCATTCTAACTATGTGATAGTTAGATACTCTATCTGTTATCTTCTTGGATAAATAAGTAGTAATGACATATAACTTACCTTTACTTATATGTTGAGTATAATCGAGCATCATATTGCGTATGAGTATACAAGTGTCATGAGCCTGTGGCATATAGTGGTGATACTCACTTAGTGTGATTGATTGTGATATAGCATCATAATCATAAACCATGTCTTCATTAGTTATATGTTGCTTAACATATGTAGTCTTACCACTTGCAGGTGGACCATATACTATAATAATATCCACAAGCTTACCTCCATAATAAAAGACACACCACATTAGTGATGTGCCTTCGAGTATTTATTCAATTCGTATAGTTATATTATAAAGTTATATATATCAGTAATGCACATTACCTTCGATGTCTTCTATCTCTTCGATGTCTTCTCTTTATCGTAGTGTCCTTGTTGTGCATCCATATACACATTCACTATCTCATTGATACATGCATAGAACTTAGAGTCACTATTGATTTCCATTAAGTCCTTGATAGTCTTATGCTGCATGTTTAGTTTAAGCATTTGTAATATGTGATAGTTCCTATCATCTGTTATATATTCTTCATACTTATCAATGAACTCTATCTTATTAAGTATCTTTACATTACGTCGATACTCTCTATTCCTATTAAGTACTTTAACTAATACCTTATCACCTGTACCACCTTTAGCTTTAGGCATTACAGACTCGATACCATATTGTGCAATAGATGTACTGTCTGCGTCATAGACTTGCGACTCTATAATATTACGCATCCACTTATAATCATTGATCATTCCTTTTACTTCATCTCGTGTGTACAAGTGATTACCTCCATTACTTAAACTGTTTCTTCGCTCTTTGTATTTCAAACTCCACATCTTCTATGTCGCAATCTCTCACGTACTTAGTGAATAGGTACACATTCGTATATCTCTGTGCGTCTAACTCCTGACGTAACACTGTATTGTTACCTATCGCTATGAGTAGCAGTACGCCGAGTATAATGGTTAATGCTATCCACATTAGTTGTCATTCCTTTCCTCGTTAAATCCTATAGCTAAATTTTCAAATGCCAACACTAAGATAGTACGCCACTGTTCAGAGGTTAAATTGGTATGTCTATTATTAATTCGATTTAAATAATTTATTAAGTCATTAGGATTATCATACGTCACACCATCAATGGCAATGCCTAAACCAGATATACAATTAGAATTTATTCCCATTATCTTCTCACCTCATTTAAATATATTTATCTTTAAGTTTTAACAACTCATTATAATTAGCTTTGAGTTTTGCTTCTGATACTTCAGCGTCAGTTGAGAATTCATCTATGATTATTTCAGAACTGCAGTAGTATTCTTTTAGTAAATAATCAACCAAATTTTCTTTACTGTTTATACATTTAATATCTTCATCGATAGTTGGAGTTTTAATTTCTCCTTCTCTTTTTAAACGCAATTTTTCCTCGGCTCTTTTCATTTCAATTTTGGCACTTCTCCAAAATTCATCATGAGACTTAAAATAAACTTTCCATTCGCCATCTGATTTAACATCAGACCATTGTTCTTCAAATAACTTTTTGTTTTTGGGTTCATCTAATACAACTATCCATTTTTCGTTTCCGTTCGTCATCATGATAGGTTCCTCTATATTCTTAAACACTACTCACTCACCTCTGCTTTAATTCTGTTCAAGTCGTATTGATCGGTTTCTAATGCGTAATCATTCGGTGCAGTATCAATATCATCTGTACTTTCTAGCTTAGTGATGAGTAGAGAAGTGAGATACTTCCCTAACTCATACATAGCGATTAAGAATAAATCTTTAAGTATACGTTTAATCATCTACATCATCTCCATGTTCGATATATTCTATAACGTGTTCCAATGCTGATTTATAAGTAAGTGTTATCGAATCTTCCTGTTTTAATTCTTCAATATCGCTAATTACACTTTTTAATTTTTTGATTACTTCTTCACTACTTTTCATTCCGTTCACTCCTTATCGAATATCCCTAATTTTTTATATTCATCTTCTAGCCAACGCCAATTTGCTTTAGTTGGTTTAACGTAATTTAATAACCCTTTAATTTTCTCTTTCGCTTCTTCCTTATCCTCTGCCTCTACCAACGTCATACGTTCATTCTCTCTAGGACTTTCTACATGTCTATGCACATGACCTGTGCTATCTGTGAATTCTCTGATTAGGAATTGTTTCACAGTATCACTCCTTGATTTTTAACTACTATAATTGCTCTGTGCGAACCGTAATCTATATGAAGATCATTATCTACTTCCCAAAATCTTAAATAAGGCGTTATAGGTAGTTCTTTCAACTTAGGTAACTGTTCTGTCATTTCTAACCAGTTAGATCCTTTTATAACTTCACCTAATTTGATACCTCTTTTGTGATGGTTCTTTTTCAAATACACTTTAGAATATTGCGTCACTTCCCCAGCACCTCTTTACTCTTTCTTTTTAAATTTCAAAGTCACTACATCTCTAAAATGTTGGTTTCTTGTATGAGTTTCTGAAAGTTTATAATTAGTTATCATTTCAATTACTTCATAATCTACTAGGTTCAGATGAGATATATGAATATTAGTTTCATCTTTTCCGTTAAATAATCTTTTTAATATTTTTATTGTCGGTTGTTCAAAGTCTTTCACTTCTCCAACACCTCTTTTACTTTTTCTAATATGTCTTTACTCTCCTGTGCTTCCGTATGCTCCACGTCCTGATATTTCATCAAACTCTTGCACCTCCGTTGGCTCTGGTAACATTACTGGTGCAATGACTAATTGCGCTAAGCGTGTTCCTGCTTTAACTACGATTGCCTCATCACCTATATTATCTGTGATAATTCCAATTTCTTTGTTATACGTATGATCAATTGTTCCAAACGCTACACGTAATTTTGTATCTTTTGATTTACCTGATCGTGGTCTCACTTGCGCTTCATATCCATACGCTAAATCAATTGCAATGTGTGTTGGGACTACAACTGTACTATGTGCAGGAATAACTGTGTCTTCTGCTACATATAAATCTAATCCACTATCTGTTGGATTTGCTCTTGTTGGTAAAATTGCTTTCTCACTTAGTTTTTTAATTGGTAAAATTCCCATTTATTGTTCCTCCTTAAATTTGAAATACTCTTCGAATTCATATTCATCTGTAAAGTAATATTTTGACCTTTCATGTGAGGTAGGGTTTATCCAAATGATGTAACACGGATAACTGATAAAAGATAAAGCGCCAATAAGTAACTTTTTGTTAGGAAATATAGAAAAACAATCTGTTTCTTTTTGTACTTGCTCAACATTGTTATCATCAATGTAAATTGCTTTTAAATTTTTATTTTTAACTGTGTGATGCTTCTTTAATTTTTCAATCGTTTGCCACTTACTCATCACTACCACGCTCCAAATCATTTAATAAAGTTTGAATATAAGTTTTAGATGCACTTAATAATTCGTCTTGATAAGCATTAAGAATTGATTTATCTACTTGCTCGATATGCCACAATGCCTCTTGTAAGTTATCTATATCTTGAAACATTAATGGTCGGCCTCCATTTCATCGAACACATGGCACAATCTATCTATAAAACGTTCATTATCATATAATGAATAGCCGTTTAATTTTTCACTATCAGCAGCTTCTTTTATCTTGTCGTATGCCTCTGCCTTCCTTTTAATCTCTGCCATATCATTGATTATCTTGTCACGTTCTTTTGATACATCATATAAATTACCTTCTATTTCATAACTTAATTTAACTTCTTTATCTAATTTTCTCTCTAACTCTGCATTACGCTCACGCAATTTCTCAAGATCATCAAGCAATGTGTTATAACTTTTTTGTGATAATGTTACTCCCATTTAATTGTCCTCCAATAATTCTGGGTTTTCGTTAATTCTTTGTTTTATAACTGTCCAATCACAATTGTATATCCTAGCTATTTTGCTAATGCTTAGACCGTTTTCCAAGTGTTGTTTTAATTCCTTTGAATCAATATTATACTTACGTTTCATCTTCATCCCTTTTCTTTTACGACCAGCTTCAGCAATTTTATCTCTATGACTTTGCGTAAGAGATTTCCCTTTATTATGACCTGACAAGTGTTGACTTGCTGTTAAGATGGTAAGGTTTGATTTTGAAGCATCCGATTTGTCGCCATTAATATGATGAACGTGTTCGTCCTTCCCCAATTTTCTACCTAACCAATACATCATTAATAATCTATGTACATGGTATTTTTTATCATGTACAGAAACACAAGGGTAAAGACCATGCATATAGATTTTTTTATTACTTGAAGTGGGTTTGCTTTGAACCCATAATATAGCTTTTTCTAATTCTTTATAATCAACTTTGCAATTACATTCATTTCTAAAATTTATGCTTTTTTGTGAATTAACAATCAATTTTCTTACTCCTCGTTTAATAAGTTTTTATTTTCAAACACATTACCAATAACCGATAAATAATTTTCTGCTGTTACTCTATATAACTCATATTGTTCAGTAGTTTCTTTCATGCTTATTCCAAAACAGGACTTATGGTTATCCCAAACAATACTTCCTTTTGTTTTTATACGTTTATCATATGGATATTTAAGCTCTACAATATCTCCTACATAAATCTCAGTACCATTCTTATCTTTCAAGCCAGTTGATTGCATGAGTTCAAAACAATTTGCATCATAATATTCTGAACAACTATTATCGACTTCTCCATAACCTGTATCGTCTAATGCGTAATTAAACGATATTGCTGAAACATTTTTATCAATTCCGTTGAATTCAATAACGCCTATGTCATATCTCATTCGGTTATCTATTAGATCCCACGCTCTAAATTTAGGTATCATCTCAAACACTCCCTGTTCCTTTTTATGTCACACTCACTAACTTTCATCGTCACTCTACTTCCTGCTACCTTAACCACAAAGCCTTTGACACCTAACTCACGTAACTCCTGCTGTATTTGTGTAGGTGTCTTACCTTGTGTGTTGTAGCGATAGCGTTGGTTGATTGTGTTGCTAAGTATCATGAAATTAACTCCTCACATATCTCATCAAACGTTTGAATACCTCTACCGTCAGTAACATCCATGATTACGCCATACACATATTGATTGATACTGAATTCTGCTCGATCTTGTTCTTCTGAAATATGTCCCGTTCCTTGTCTGATGTCAGTACATTGGACGTAAATCTTAATATCCTTATCACTTGCTCTTTTAAGGTGCTGTGCATACCCCATTTCGCAAATTGTCCCTTGTGCATGTGGTAAGTAATCAAATATCATTACATCGCTTGTTTCCATGCCTAGTGTGTCGTTAAACACAATGCGTTCTGCTAATTTATCTTGCTTAGCATTCGCTTTATCATTTATATCCTTATCGTCATGTGGTGCGTAAACTTTAAAGCCTAATCGCTGTAACTCTTGCTTTTCCCACTCTCTGCGCATCTGTTGGCCTATACTTAGCATGTCGCCACCTAAATAGATCATTGTTCTACCTCTTCTTCTTTAATTTCGTATATCTCATCTTCAACGCTTTTAATTAAGTTATCGATTTTTTCTCTAATATCTTTACCGCTCGCATTTTTAAATTCTGTCGTTGTTTCATATCTGAGATAACCTAAATAACCCATTATATTTATAAGTAGTCCTTCTAATTCTTTTATTCTGTTACATGCTTCTGTATCTTTATATGTTTCTCTATGAAATTTAATACCTTGTAGCAAAAGTTCAGATGTAATATCATTTTCAATATTGATTTTCACTTTTTAGTCCTCCCAATTCTCTATCGCAAACTCAACACTT
This sequence comes from Staphylococcus sp. HMSC070D05, assembly GCF_001815595.1. Lineage (NCBI taxonomy): Bacteria > Bacillati > Bacillota > Bacilli > Caryophanales > Staphylococcaceae > Staphylococcus > Staphylococcus sp. HMSC070D05. The sequence goes on from NZ_KV821095.1 coordinate 55,462, forward strand.
TGCTTGGCTTTCTTTAAATCTTCTAAACCATTCTTTCTAGGCGCTCTCATTAAGTATTTGAGTGCATTACCTACGTGATAAAATACTGACGCTGATTTGTACGTCTTACCTACTAATTCGATAATCATTCGTGCTGAGAACTTACCGAACTGATAATGTGGTGGTTCGTGTACCATGTCTTGTTCTTCCTGCATATCCACCTTACGAGTGAATGGCGCATTCACTCTCATAAAGTCGTCATTGTCAGTTATCGTAAATTTATATCCACCTTGATTTTCTACTTCTGCTTTCCATACCGTTTTTAACAGTATTTCTTCTGCGTACACACGATTTACAATCGCTGTTTGAAAAGCACTAAACTTTTTGTTGGCACATTGGAACTGCACTATGTCATCTTTGTTAAGTTCTACTATTCTTACATTCTCCATTCGCTTATCCCCTTACCTTTGGAAATATGTCATTCTCTTCTAAGTATCTAAACCACTTACTACTCACTCTGTGCTTTTTAACCAACGCTTCTGAACGTCTTGCTCTTGCGATACGTTGTTCACGTCGTTTACGTTTTAATGCTCTTTCGTGTTCTGCTCTGATATACATAAGCTGACGGTATTCTCTTTCTGATAATCTCCCGTACTGCTCTTTATTGCTTAAGCGTTCTTCGACTTTCTCCGTACTAACCATTTATTACTCCTCCGATTATGTTTATTCAGCTACTTTTAATTTAATTTTCTGTTGTTTAAACATGATTTCTTTAGATCCCGCTTTGAGAAGTTTGTAAATTTCATCTTTGCTAAGTTCAACTTCTGGAACAGGTTTGAAGTTATTAACGTAGTCAATTTCGACAATCTCAAAAATGTCATCAAAATCAACTTTCAAATAATCAATCAACAACTCTCTCATGTAACCAGAAACGTATCTTTTTCTATTCGCTAAGTTTGAAATAACTGTTCTATCAACATGAATATTTTCAGCAACAGCTGTATAACTTAAATTGCGTTTTTCTAAAAGAAGTTTGAACGGTTTAGATTTAATTAAAGTTTTCATTTTCTTCATACGATCACTTCCAATGTTCATAACGAAAATCTACATCTTTAATGTCGATATCGTCGAAAATTTCTTCTGGACTTTTCTTAGCTTGCTCAATTCTGTATTCCATTTCTTCATCAGTTTCTTTAGTTGCTGGTAACTCAATCGTGCCTCTGATTAATACTTCAGCTTTGACTGTTGCCATTACTCATCACCTACCAATTCGCCATCTTTCCAGATGAGTGTCATTGTGTCTCCGTCTTTTAACCAAAATTCTCTACTAAAATCATCTTTTACTTGTTCAATAGAATTCCCGAACCATTGCGCTCCATCATTATCTTGAAATATCTCAAGCATTTCTGGGATTTTTGTGCCTTCTGTAAGCTCTTCTTCAACTTCCACTGTGAAAGTTTCATCTTTACCAATTGAATGCTCTACAGACACTGTTTGTACCATGTCAAAATACACAGAACCTCCGTCAATATTGCTATAAAATGCTTTTTCTTTAACATCATTCTTCCAAGCCCACTCAATTAATTCTAATAAGTTCATTTTCTTCTCAACTTTAACTTTTACCATTCTTCATCTTCTCCTTCTTACGCTTTCTGCGTACCTTCCACAATTTCGATTGCTTCTTCCACACTTCTTGCTACGCCATATAAAATGTTTTGCGTTTCTGCGAAGTCTTTAAATTTCTTTTGTTCAGGTCTCAATCGTCCACTTTCCGTCTTTACTTCGATTGCTATAAATTTTCCATCTGATTTACGATAACCAAATGTATCGGGAAAGCCTTTAGGGAGTAATTTGATTATTCTGTTATCTTTTGTCTGTACTTTTCCTGCATTTGCTCTCCAAAGTCTGTGACCACGTTGATTGATTGCTAATATTATTTCGTTCTGTATTTTTTGTTCGCTTGGCATTTAAAATAGGCCCTCCTTAATCGTGGGGATAGTTTAAGAGGAGGGTTTAATTTTGACTAAAACCTCGTAATATCAACGTTTCAAGACTATTTTTGATTTTGGGGAGGCTTTTTCTAAAACTTTTTATTTATATATATATATTTATTATTTTTTTATTTTTTATCTTTTAGAAAAACTATCCCAACTATCCCTAAAGTAATAAAATATATAGGTTAAAGTATTGATATTATAAGGTTTTAAGTTGGGGAAGGTTTTTAAAAATAACTATCCCCAACTATCCACTAACTATCCCTAAATATTGAGTGAAAATTTATTTAATTCTTTTTTACTTTCTTGCGTTAAATTCAATCCATAATAATAATGTTTTCCGCTATATTTTTTACGATTAAATCGCTTGACCATTTCACGACCGAATTTTGTACTACTCATGATATGCTGATGATTTTCTTTTGCCCAACGATCATAAGCGTTAAATAATTCGGATGACTGAACTTTCTGCATTGGATTTGTATCGCAACACTCTTCAATAAACGCTGCAATGCTATCCATTTCAGTTCGATACTCATCTCTCTGCTCTTTGATAATGGCAGGCTCAGAAAGTCCGATACGTTGCCACTCAAGAAAGCCATCTACACACCATTTCATTATTGCTGGTAGCTCTTTTTTTAATTTGTTAGTTAAGTCGCGATCAATTTCTTCTAAAGGTATTTGTTTTTCAAAAGGGATGATGACAAAACGTCTCCAAATACCATCGTCACGACCTCTTACATATGGCTTGTGGTTAGTCGCCATCCACAACTTAAACTGTGGTGTAAATTCAAATTCATTCTCGTATAATTTACGTGCTGACACTCTGTCGCCACCTGTTAATTGTTTAATTAAACCTTCATCGAAACGTTCACCTTCATTAGGCTCTGTGGTTGTAACTAATCTTGCACCATCTAATTTTGCTATTTCAGGAGATGCGTCTGATTGTGTTTTACTTGCCATAATTGCTTGTGGTTGAATGTTAGTAGCATAGTTACCAAAGATTTCGTTTAGAATATCTAAGAATACTGATTTACCATTACGACCATTACCATATAAAACCATTAACACTTGTTCGGTTGTATATCCCGATAAAGAATAGCCGACTGCTCTTTGGATAAATTTAATAAGTTCTTGATTGCCTAAGAATATGTCATTAAGAAATTCTTCCCACTTAGGACAATCCGATTTGTCTGTGTATTCAACATTAGATATCTTGGTAAAGTATTGCTGCTTGTCATGTTCTTTAAGTTCGCCAGTTTTTAAATTAAGATAACCATTTTGGGTATTAAATAAATCGAAATCTTTATCAAATGTTTCGTTTGTAACTGGTAATAAGTGTTCACATTCTTTTAGCATATTTACTTTTTTGTTGTGATTGCGTGTATCTTTCCAATGTCTGTATCGATACTTTTCCATATCGTCTGGATCAATACCTTCACTTTTGAATAGTTTTTCTTTTTTAATACTTTCCGCTACTTTATCGGTTAATATTTTCATACGACCTGTATCATCATTCTTCCAGCGTCTACCGTCGTAATACATCCATAAACGAGAAGTATAGTTATAACGAATGTTCTCTCCAAACTTATCTTTAAGACGTTCAGCGTTGCCAGTATCATCATAAGAATAACTTCTATTTTCCTTTGCAGGTTTGATTGCTTCATCCATGATAAATATTTGGAAATCATCATCAGTAGTTTCTGGTACAAATTCATTCTGACAACTTTCAATGGCTGTATTTATAGTGATATTTCCGTAAGTTTCTTCGCCGCGTTTTTCATCCCATTTATCACGATATAAGTTTGATTTTCTGAATATGTCGTCCATTTTTTTAGGATCTCTTGCAGTCCAAAAAGCTAAATCATTAGCAAAAGCTAAATCTGCTTCTGACTGTGAAGAATAAAACTGTTCCCAATCACCTTCGTATAATGTTGTGAAACGTAAGCTATTCTTTGATTTTTTAGCAATATCAATAATTTGTTCAGAAGTTAAATTGTTACCATTACCACCACTTAAATTTTGAGCGTTTATATCAGGCTCTTGCTTGGCAATATATTTACTGTGCAGGAAGTTAAGTTGACCGTATTCGTCATTGTTGATACCGTTATATCCTCCAATTTGTTTGCCAGTCATTGTAAAGAAACGACCTTTATCATAAATCTCTACATTCCCACGTCTACGCCCTTTTTTAGGTAATTCGCCTTTCGTTATTAAATGAATACCTGTGCCACTTGGTGATACTTCTGCATAGGTTTCTAAGACGTTTATAAATTCACTGATAATATTGTCTGTATCAGGATTATTTAAATACTCCTCAATTTCATTGCCTACTTTATCTAAATCAATACCTACATAAGGCTCTACGAAGAAAAAACCTATACCGTCATAACCATTTAAATTATTAACTGCATCTTCAAAGCTAACCCATGTAGTTTCGTCATTAGATTTAGCCATGTTGTTAGTGAGAGGGTTGTATGGGCGTTTTGTTTTACGCCCATTTTCTACCTCCTCTATTTTGAAACAACACCACTGATCTAATTCTTTTAATTCATATGGTATTTTGTCATACACAGTGGTGAGCCTCCTTTATTAAAATGGATAATCTTCTTTTTCGATTTCTACTCCAGCAAATGGATTACTACCGTCATCAGTTGTTTTAAATTTATGTGCCAATTCTGGGAATTTTGTTTTATCCCAACGTTTAACATTTAAATTTTCATAAGTTTTTCCGTTGTATTCTGAAGTTTCGTTTTTAACTGTTACACGTACTGCTTTTCCTAAGAAATCTTTGAATAATTCTTCAATTGAAGAATATTGTTTACCACGTTGTAATTGTGCAGCAGCACCAATAGTATTGAAGAAACGCATATCATATTTCCCTGTCGCTTTCGCTTTCCAAATTCTATGGAATACGATATTGTTTTTATATTTTTGATCAATATCATTTCTAATTGTTAAACGTACATCTACGAATTCTGTTCCTGATTGTGTTGCACTTTCTTCGAATTTAGTAATCACTGTTTCATAAGTTCCGTCTTGAATTCCACCATCAAAAGTATCTTCCATGTTTAAAGTAAAGTTTGTCATAATTAAAATTCTCCTTTTTGATTAATTAGTTTTTGTTTTTCTTTTACATAATCGTTTATGATTATTTCGTCTCTAGTAATTCTTTCTATTTTATCTTCGGTATTTTCTATGAACGGATTTATGTTTTTTAAATAAAACTCATTTACATGTAAAACAGCGTCTTTAAAGTCATTAAATGTTTTAGTAATTTTTTTGTTATTAAAGTTAATACTCATTCTCCATTTTTTATGATTTTTACTGAAAAATATATTTTTATATCCAGTTTTGTTATTAGTTCTAATAGAATTTTTAAAATAACTATCATGAATCCCGTTCTTTACACGTGATTCATTTAAATTTCGAATGTTTGATTTGATTTTGTTGCTTTTTCTATAACCAGTTATTGCACCACTTCTAAAAAGCTGACTTGACCCTTCGTATAATTCTCCGCTTTCAATATTACGTGCAATAACAATTGCCCCTTTTTCATCTCTCTTACCTGTATCACCAATGATTTGATAATTGCCAAAAACTTCTCCATCTATATTTTTATAATGTCCGCCCACTCATCTAACCTCCCAACATTCCTAATCTTTTAGCTTGAATATAAGCCCAACCAGGTTTATATCCTTTTTGTTTAGCAAGTTGATATAATTCTTCGACACTTTCACATTCTTCAGGCTCTTTTAGAGTTAATGTGATAATTTTGTCGTCTACTTCTTCTAATTCTGCATCTTCGTCAATGAGTAATTCTGTTTCTTCTCTCTCTTGTGGAAACTCAAAACCGCATGCAGGGCAAACAGAATATGAACTTTCAATAACGCTGTAACACTCTGGACATTCCTTTATAGGAATTGCGTCATTATCCTTATTTTTCTTACGTTCACCTTTAAAATGAACATTCCAATCATGTTCAGTATTTGGTAATCCATGTCGTCTATAATTTCCAACATGATCAATGATTGTTGCTAATTTATTAGGCTGATATCTCATTGAACGCATAGTTTGTTGTATGAATAACGTAAGTGACATGGTAGGTCGTAGTAATATCACACACTCACAATCGGGAACGTCTACCCCTTCACCATATAATTCAGCATTTACAAGTATTGTTATATCGCCACTTCTGAATAACTCCATTGCTTTTTCTCGTTCTACTTTAGGTGTTTTACCGTCAACTTGTTTAGCAGCGTATCCATTACTTATAAATTTTTCTGCTACCTCTTTGCTTGATTGAACATTGTGGGTATAAACAATTGTTTTTTGCCCGTCTGCAAACTTTTTGTAGTTTTTAATTACGTCACCATAAATTTGAGGCTCCATCGATAATGTGATAGATGCATCACTAAAATCACCAGTTGAGTTTTTCTTGAGTTTATCGTCATCCATTAAATTAACTGAATAATATTTAAATGGTGCTAGTCGATTGTTATCAATCAACCATTGAACTGTTTTGCCAACTATTAAATCTTGAAATATGTCGGTAAATCCTCTACCTGACATACGCCAGGGCGTTGCGGTAAAAGCTAATACATAAGCATTATTAAAACTTTCGAATATATTTAGATATGTCTTAGCCATACTATGATGAGCTTCATCTACTAAGATGATAGAGGGAGTAGGTTCTTTACCTCGTTTAATTCTGTTTGATACAGTTTGAACCATGCCAACACGACACAAATCCATGTCTACACCATTAGCGATAAAAGTTGCTTTAATCTGATTGACTAATTCACGTCGATGAACGATAAACAATACTCGATTACCTTTATCGGTTGCTCGTCTAGCAATTTCTGACATTGTGACGCTCTTACCACTTCCAGCGGGACTAACAACCATTATTTTTGTGTTACCTTTACTCATTGATTGATAAATACCTTCTATCAATTCGTTTTGATAGTCACGTAGTTGGATCATCCACATCACCGACTTTAAACAATTCTTCCTGTAAACAATGTTCTCTATTATCTAGTTGATTTTTAGCAAATACATTGTTACTAGGACTTAATATAAAACCACGGTTGCCTGATTTTTCATTAAACGCTAATCGAGCAACTACTTGGCAAAGTCCTGCAACATTGTCACGAATAGTTTTACGAATATCTGGGACAGCTTGCGTAATTTGTTGTCCTGCTGGTGTATAAAATTCGAAGTTCGTTTCCCAAGCAATAAATACAAGTCGTTTTCCTAGCGATTGCAGGAAACGCAAACTATCAATCGTGAAGAAGTCTACACGTTGATAATGGCTCATTTCAGGTACACGCTCATTCTTACCGTTGCGTCCTAGATTAGCGAGCATTGAACGGAATAACTCTGATATGTTGTCGATGACAATCGTGTCGTATTGTTCAACTGTTTCTTTATTTTTACTAAGCCATTTCATCAATTCGCCCCACTCTTCCCATGCTTCGTGAGTGTTGAATTCTAAAATGTCGATGTTCTCATTGCCTTTTAAAGGTCGTTCTGATTTGTCTACATTGATATAAAGTGTTTTACCAGGTAAGAAATTCAATGTGTGTGTTTTACCTGTGCCAGGTTTTGCATATATGAGATACGTTGATTTATCTGTGGTAATTTTTTTAGCGTTTGAAATATTAAATTCCATCTACTTCACCACCAAACTTGTTGAACTTACTAATTCTGCACCTTCAACATCAGCACCTGCTAAAATATCTTCTTTCATTGCTTTTTTATCGTATCTATCTGGTTGTGGTATACGGTATGCTTTATCGATAAGTGCTTCGTTTGTAATGTTCACACTAGGCTGATTATTGCGTTTGTAAATATAGTTGGTTGATGTTCTGTAGTTATCTCTTTGCTGCACCTCTAAAGCGTCTTGTAAGTGCTGTTTTAATCTGCCGATAAAATTATTCTTTTGTTTCTTCAGTGCTTGTAGACGTTTAATCTCTTTATCTATTGCGTCTGTATCAGCTTCTATGCTTCTGATTAAACCGACTGTATTATCCACTTTGGTATTCATATCTGCTTCAATACTGTCTAACGTATCTTGTAAATCTTCGATAGAATAATCTTCGTCCAACATATTAAGTAATTGTTGATGTTTTGTTGATAAGTTATAAAGGTTAGTCATTAGTTAGATCCTCCATTTCTTTTTCATCTAACATCTTTTGTAATTGATTAGCTCTTGCATCTGCATTTTTATATAATTTGATATAAAGCTTAGTATCTTTTCGTAAATCTTCGATATGTTCTTCTAACGCTTCGTTTCTGCGTTTTAAGTGTTTATAGTCATTACTTAACATTGCTAAATCACTACTATCTTTAAGCAAAATTTCATATTCGCCTCTTGCGAGAATAATATTGTCTTGCATAACAAACCTCCATTGTTATATGATTAACTTGTATAAATTTTGTTAACATCTTGACTGTTTGCTATTTGCCTATAGCATTCAGTCTTTTATTTTGTAGTAGTATTCGTTGAAAAATATGTGAGTTACTACTCCAGCAATCACTCCTACACCTAATGCTTGTGCAATGAACACTCCACATAGTGTTAGAAAAGTGAATAATGCTAATGCCAATGTTCCAGCGATATAAATGCTTTTATCTTCTTTACTTACTTTTCGCTTTCTCACGTTCTTCCTCCTCAATTACTTTTTGTAATGCACCAGCTTTGTACATGAAGTTTAAAAAGTAGTTATACATTTCTTCTGACATCTCAATCACTCCTTTCGTGTATAATCACCTCTAAGGAGGTGTGAATATGAGTAAAATCAAACCGTATGAATTACAAGAGTTTTTCAACCAACGTAATGAACGCGCTAAAGAATTGATAAAAATATTTAGAGATGAAAATCCAGACAATAACCCTTTAGTAATTAGTGGTTATAAAACTCGCGCTGTTAGAGAAGCTAATGATGAAATGCTTATCCAACTTTTAGAAAAACTAGATTTATTAGAAAATAAATAATTCAGCATTCTTCGCGTTTTCATCGTTCACTATTTTAGCTAGTTGCTTTCTATTTAATTCGATATTTGGTTTCCTAGCACTTCTAATCTCCTCCGCTAAGATGACGATTAGGAGTGCTATCTTTAATTTCTTTAGCATGGTTATGCCTCCTTTACTTTCTCAAGGAACAATTCACTTTAACTTTACTAAAAGTGAAGTCTAGTCTAAAATTTTTTGCGGTAGCCTTAACATATCGGCTTTTATTCCGTAAATATACGCAAGTGCATAGATAGCCATATGCTTTGGTACTACCTTTCCTTTTTCCCATTGGATATAAGCGTTTTTGGTTACTCCTAAACGGTCTGCTATTTCTTGTTGAGTATATCCAAATTCATTTCTAGCACCCTTTAAAGATAAAGTTTCCAATTTTTCAACCATATTCATCACCTCCACAAAATGTTTTTCTTTGGTGTTTCAATCAAGTTGTACACTTAATTTACTACACCAAAAGTAAAGTGTCAACACTTTTAGTAAATTTAAAATCAATAATTACACTTTTGGTAAAATTACTTTACATAAAGTAAAGTAAATGTTATATTTTATTTATCAATTAATTATACTTTTAACAAGAGAGGTAAAGAAAAATGAGTAAAACAATTTTATCAAATAACTTAAAAGATTTATTAAACAGAAAAGGTAAAACGCAAACTGATATGGCTAAAGAACTAGATTTGAAAGAATCTACTGTTAGTAGTTGGATAAATGGTTTGAAATACCCAAGAAGAGATAAAATCGAACTGTTAGCTGATTACTTTAATGTACAACCTTCTGATATAACTGATGATAAAAATACATATGATACTATTGCTGCTCATTTAGATGATGACTTTACTGAAGAAGAACTTCAAAAGATTAGAGATTTTGCAGAATTAGTTCGTCAGGCACGTAAAAAGGACTGATTATGTGGAAAGGTATGAAGAACTTTTAACAAAGTATAATCATTTATTAATTAATGATTGTTATAAACTACCAGGAAATTTTAAAGGCTTCTATGATAATGGTGTAATTTTAATTGATAAAAACTTGTCTAAAGCTAAAAAACTAGAAGTTTTAGCAGAAGAATTAGCACACCATGAAATAACATATGGTAATATCGTTGATCAAAAAGATATACAAAATAAAAAATACGAATTAAAAGCACGAAGATTGGCTAATGAAAAACTTATATCTCTAGAAGGTATAATTGAAGCATTTTTGCAAGGCATTCATAATTTATATGAACTTGCTAATTTTTTTGAAGTTACAGAGAGTTTTGTCCTACAAAGTATTGAACATTATAAACAAAAATATGGTTATTCCACTCGATATGGTAAATATGTTATTCAGTTTGAGCCATTACGAGTGTTTGAATATAAAGATATATGAATATTACATATTAAAGGTGGTGGTGCTATAAACAAGTGGACGATGCACCTTAGAATACAAATGAATATAAAAGCTTAATCTACATATAGGAGAA